>JANMCS010000007.1:0-21150 GCA_031361405.1 Betaproteobacteria bacterium | reverse complement strand
GAGCGGCGAGTTCCTGGCGCTGCTCGGCCCCAGTGGCTGCGGCAAGACCACGGTGCTCATGTCCATTGCCGGCTTCGAACACCCCGAGGCGGGCAACATCCTGCTCGACGAGCGTTCGGTCCTGGCGCTGCCGGCCAACCGCCGCAACATCGGCATGGTATTCCAGCGCTACGCGCTGTTTCCGCACATGACCGCGGCGGAGAACATCGCCTTTCCGCTGGTGATGCGCCGGTGCACCAAGGCCGAGATCCGCACGCGCGTCGCCGCAGTGATCGATGTCGTCCGCCTCGCGGGACTGGGCGAGCGTTTGCCGAGCCAGCTCTCCGGCGGGCAGCAGCAGCGGGTCGCCTTCGCCCGCGCGGTCGTGCACAGCCCGCCGCTGCTGCTGATGGACGAGCCGTTGGCGGCCCTCGACAAGAAATTGCGCGAGGAACTGCAGATCGAGTTGAAGGAGCTGCAACGATTGTTGGGGATCACGGTCGTGTTCGTCACCCACGACCAGCAGGAGGCGCTGGCCCTGGCGGATCGCGTGGCGGTCATGAACGCGGGCCGAATCGAGCAGGTGGGTTCTCCGCGCGAGCTCTACGAGAAACCCGCCAGCGCCTTCGTCGCGAACTTCGTCGGCGAGTCGAACCGTTTCCGCGGCCGGCTCGTCGACCGCACCGGCGCCATCGGCACCGTCGCCGTGGAGGGCGCACGCCCGTTCCGGGGACTGGCAGTGGAAAACCTCGGGCACCAGTCCAACGCCCCGGCCATCTTCATGGTGCGGCCCGAGATGGTCTCGCTGACCACCCGGCCGGTGGGGTCGGAAGCCTTGGTCGGCGTCATCACGGACCTGACTTACGCGGGTTCCAGCTGGAGCTGCACGGTGGCGATCGCGGACGGCCCGGCCATCGTCGCGCGCGTACCCACGGAGTTGCTCGGCGGACCCGCTCTGGCGCTGGGTGACCGGGTCGGCGTCGGGTGGCGGGTGGAGGACGCGCGCATCTATCCGGCGGAGGCGGGCGCGTGACCGCGTCGCTCCCGAAGGTGCGGGCCAAGCTTCCGTCGGGGAACGAAGGGCGGCTGGCGGCGCGCACCTCGTGGCTGCTGATCGCGCCGCTGCTGGTCCTCTTTGCCCTGATCTTCGTGGTGCCGGTGATCGGCATGCTGCAGCAGAGCGCGCTCGACCCCGAATTCACCACGCGGCACTTCGAGCAGGCCGTCAGCCGCCCGCTCTACGTGCGCATCATCCTGCGGACGCTACGCATCAGCGTCATCGTGGCGCTGGGGACATTGGTGTTCGGCTTTCCCGTGGCGTGGATGATGGCGCGCGCCAAAGGATGGCAGGCCGCGCTCATCGGCGCGTGCGTGCTCATTCCCCTGTGGACCTCCGTGCTCGTGCGCTCCTACGCGTGGACGGTGCTGCTGGCCCGCAATGGACTGATCAACAACGGCCTCGCGGGCCTCGGCCTCACCGACGCGCCGTTGCGCCTCCTCTACACCGAGGGAGCGGTCATCGTCGCGATGATCCACGTGCTCCTGCCGTTCATGATCCTGCCTCTCTATGCCGTGCTGCGGACCATTCCTGCCGACCTGGCGCAGGCGGCGCTGGGATTGGGGGCGAATGGGTTCGAGGTGTTCCGCCGCATCACGCTGCCGCTGGCGATGCCAGGCATCATGTCCGGCCTCGTGATGGTGTTCATTCTGGCGATCGGCTTCTACGTGACGCCTGCGCTCGTTGGCGGATCGCAGAACATGATGATCGCGCAGTTGATCGCCAGTGAAATCGCGGAAGCGCCGACGTGGGGATTTGGCGCCGCACTGTCGACGATCCTGCTCGTCACCACCCTCGGACTGATGGCGATTTTCCATCGCGCCATCAGCTTCGAGCGGCTTGCCGGCGAGCGGACCTGACGCCATGAACCGCGACGCGAGCGGCAGTCTCAGGTGGATGGCGGCCGGATACGCGGTGCTGGCGTTCCTGCTGTTGCCGACGGTACTGGTGGTGCCGATGTCCTTCGGCCGTAACCCTTACCTGGAATTTCCCCCGACCGGATTCACGCTGCAATGGTACGAGGCTTACTTTTTCGACCGCGGCTGGATGAGCGCCACCTGGTTCAGCACCAGGATCGCGATCCTGGTTGCGGTGGTCTCGACCTGCATCGGGACGCTCGCATCGCTGGCCCTGGTTCGCGGCCGGCTGCGGGGTCGGGCGCTGCTGCAGCTGTTGATCATCTCGCCGGTGATCATTCCCACGATCGCGATTGCGATCGCCGTCTTCCTGTTCTTCGCGCGCCTGCACATGATCGGGAACGCCTTCGCCTTCGTGCTCGCCCACACCGTGCTCGCGGTGCCGTACGTGGTGCTGACGGTTTCCGCCGCCCTGACGCGGGTCGATGCCGACCTCGACCTTGCCGCGATGGGGCTTGGCGCATCGCGCACCGAGGCGTTTGTCCGCGTCACGCTGCCGCTGAGTCTTCCGGGCGTGATCAGCGGCGCCGTGTTCGCCTTCATCATTTCCTTCGATGAGGCCGTCGTGTCGTTCTTCCTCTCCGGCGTGCACGACAAGACCCTGCCGCGCCTGATGTTCGAGAATATCGAGCTTCGTCTCACCCCGACCATCGCCGCGGTGTCCACGCTTCTGACCGTCCTGTCCCTCGTCGCCCTGTCGCTCGTGCTTCTGCTCGGACGCCTGGGTCGGCGCCGATCGGACATCGGCATCGGCACCGATGCCGATTAGCGTTGCCGCCCGGCGCATAGCGGCATAACATACGTATGTGAAACCATCGACGGAGATTCGTCACTTGTCCCAAGACCTGAATCTGGCAACCCTTGACGTGCAGGAAGTTCCGCCGCACCGCGCGGCGCCCCGGGCGATGCCGGACGGCGAGGCCGCGGCCGAACTCGCGCGATTCGTGGCGGCCACCCACTACCAGCACTTGCCCGACGCCGTGCGGGACATGGCCAAACGCTGCCTCCTCGATACCCTCGGGGTGACGGTTGCCGCCAGTACCCGCGGGATCGGTCACCAGCAGCTTCACCGCATGATCCAGCATACCGGCGGGTTGGGGGAGAGCAGCGTCCTCGGCTTCGGCAGTCGGGCACCCACGTGGCTCGCGGCAATGGCGAACGGGGCGATGGCCCGCGCCATCGACTTCGACGATAGCCACGATGAGAGCATGACCCATCCGTCCAGCGTCGTGGTGCCGGCGGCACTGGCGGTGGCCGAGCGGCGTGGTGGCGTCACGGGACGCGAATTGATCACCGCCATCGCGCTGGGCAATGAGATCCTCTGCCGGATGGGCCTGGCGATCGCGCGTCGCCCGGGTGGGTTGAAGCTCGACACGTGGTTCCCGACGTCGGTGTTCGGCGCCTTCGGTGGCACCGCCGCGTGCAGCTCGATCATGCAGTTCGACGCCGAGACGGTGCGCAATGCATTTGGAATCGTGCTCTTCGAAGCTGCCGGCACGCTCGAAGCATTCTCCGGATCGGGCCAGCGCGGCATGATGCGCGGCATGATCACCGGTATGACGGCCAAGTCCGTGACGATGGCCGCGACCATGGCGCAGCACGGCATCACCGGCGTTCCGGACAGCATCGATGGCGAGTTCGGGCTCTATCGCGTCTACTACGGCGGCCCGTACGACCGGCCCGCATTGCTGGCCGACCTGGGCGAGCGGTATGAAGCGGTCGACATCGGCATGAAGCCGTGGCCCACGTGTCGCTACACGCACTCGTACATCGACGCCACGCTGCAGCTGGTCGCCGACGGCGACATCCGCCCGGCCGACATCGAGCGCATACGCATCCACGTTGCGGGATACGCCGAGTCGCGGTGCGTGCCGCTCCCGCAACAGCGGACGCCGCACAACTACAATCACGCGGGTCATGCCTTGCCGTATCTCGTCGCGCTGGCGGCGACCCGCCGGCACGTCACGATGGACGATCTGCTGCACGCGCTCGACGACCCCGCGATCCTCGATCTCGCGCAACGCGTCGAGCCCGTGCATGATCCGCGCTTCAGCATCGAGAACCGCGTGGGTCCGTCGTTGGTGGAGATCGACCTGAAGGGAGGCGGCACGCGCCGCAAGCAACTCGACGCGGTCTATGGCGGGCCGCAGCACCCGATGTCGTGGACGGACCTCCACGCCAAGTTCCGGTTGTGCGTGGCCCACAGCGCGCGGCCTCCCGCTGCGGACACGGTCGACCAGCTGGTCGATCGCATCGCGCATCTCGAGGACGTGTCCGACGTCGGCGAACTGGTGCGGGCGCTCTGCTGACATGGGAACCTACGCCCACCGCCTCGATGGCATCGCCCCGTCCCCGATCGCCGTGCTGAGCCAGAAAGCGCGTGAGCTGAAAGCCAGCGGCGTCGACGTGATCGACCTTGGCGTGGGTGAACCGGATTTCGACACACCCGAATTCATCAAGCAGGCGGTGATTGCTGCGCTGGGTCGCGGTGAAACCAAGTACACGGCGACCAACGGCAGCGTGGCCTTGCGCCAGGCGATCTGCGCCAAGTTTGCCCGCGAGAACGGGCTTGCCTATACCACCGACCAGATCGCCGTCAGCGGCGGTGCCAAGCAGATCATCTTCAACGCCATGATGGCGACCCTCGACCCTGGCGACGAGGTGATCGTGCCGGCGCCCTACTGGGCCTCGTATCCCGAGATCATCCGGATCGCGGAAGGCATTCCCGTGTTCGTGCCGTGCAGCGAAGCCGACGGCTTCCTGCTGCAGCCAGGCGCGCTCGCCGCGGCCATCGGCCCGCGCACCAAATGGCTCTTCCTCAATTCGCCCGGCAATCCCAGCGGTGCCGCCTACGACGCTGACCAGTTGCGCGCACTGGCCGCGGTGCTGGTGCTGCACCCGCAGGTCTGGGTGATGTCCGACGACATCTACGAACACCTGCTATTCGACGGTCGGCGCTTTTCCACCATCGCGCAACTGGAGCCGCGGCTCTTCGAGCGGACGCTCACCCTCAACGGCGTGTCGAAGACCTATGCGATGACCGGTTGGCGCCTGGGCTACGCCGGCGCGCCCGACGCGATGGTGCGCGCCATGAGCAACGTGCAGACCCAGTCCACCACGCACGCCAGTTCGCTGAGCCAGGCGGGTGCGCTCGCCGCACTGACGGGGCCGCAGGACTTTCTGGTCGACCGCATCGAGAATTTTCGCCAGCGGCGCGATCTGATGGTGGAACGTTTCGACGGCATGGCGGGGCTTGCCTGCCGCCGGCCGGAAGGCGCCTTCTACGTGTTCCCGTCCTGCGCGGGGCTGATCGGCCGCACGCGCCCTGATGGCGGACGCCTGGATAGCGACCAGGACGTCGCGCTGTATCTGCTGGCGACTGCGGGCGTTTCGACCGTTCCGGGCACGATGTTCGGGACACCCGGACATCTGCGCCTCTCCACTGCCGCGGACATCGGCCTGCTGCGTACCGCCTGCGATCGGATCGAGCAGGCCCTGAGCGAGCTGCGTTCGTGAGCAAGCTGCGGTGAGCGCAGCAATTCCCGATGCGGCTAATGCCTCGCGCGTGATCGCATGAAGCCCAAGTTCTACGTCGGGACCGTCGGCATGTCGGTCTGGTCCACCGAAGATCTGGGTGAAACCTGGTCGCGCCCGAACAGCGAGTACGGTCTCAACAACGAGTCGCGCGTTTGGGCGCTGGCCAGCCATCCGGCGCATCCGGAGCACCTTCTCGCCGGAACCGATCACGGCTTACACCGGTGGAGTGAAGGCGCGCAGCGCTGGCAGCACTTGCCTTCACCGATGGATGGACAGAACATCTGGGCGCTGCAGTACGCACCCCATGATCCGGAACTAATACTGGTGGGGGTCAGCCCAGGTGCGCTGTACCGCTCGCGCGATGGCGCGCGCACCTGGCAACGGCTGGCGCTGCGCATTCCTCAAACCTGCATGTTCAATCTCACGTCGCGCGTGACACAGATCACCTTCGACCCCATCGACCGCGACACGGTGTGGGTCTCCGTCGAGATCGACGCCATTCACCGCAGCACCGACGGCGGCGACCATTGGACGCGCTTGTCGAACGGTCTCACCACCGAGGATGTGCACGGGATCGAGGTCATCCGCGAGGGCGACCGGCGGATCGTGCTGGCCGCCGTCAATCGCGGCGTGCATCGAAGCGAAGACGACGGGGCGAGCTTTCAGCGGGTCGAACTGGCCACCCCATGGCAGTACACGCGCGCCATTGCCGCAAAGTCGTCCAACGACGGCACGCTTTTCGTCACCAACGGCGAGGGGCCCCCCGGTTCGTGGGGGCGCCTGTTCCGCAGCCACGACTACGGCCGGACCTGGCACGAGCTGTCGATGCCCGTGGCAAGCAACAGTACGCTGTGGACCATTTCGGTCCACCCCTTCGATCCCGAGCTTATTTTCGTCTGCTCCAATCTCGGCCAGATTTTTCGCAGCATGGACGGCGGCGACAACTGGCAGAAACTGAAGCGCGAACTGGGCGAGATACGCTGTGCGCATTGGCGGCCGGTCGCGTCGGCCTGACCGTCCGCGACGCGGCCACGAACGGCTTCTGGACGCCGCCTGAACGCGAGAAGCGCGAGCCGGTCGTGATCGCGGTTATTTTGACACGGCGCGATCCTTCGGGCGTTCGCCCACGTCGACCGGACGCTCGCCAAAGTCGAGTGGAATGAACGGGCCGCCTTGGTACATTGCTGCCGGATCCTTCGGATCGGCCGCGGGATGCCCGTCGAATTGCCTGGCGAACGTTTCGGCATTGTCCTGTGGACGGTAATCGACGCCGGACTTCGAGTTATCCCAAAAGCCGCGCGTGTTGTTGGAACTTCCGTAGACCACCGCGAAGCCCAGGTCCGGCTGGTCGAGGCACGCGTCAACAAGTCGGAAGAGGTCGGCGAAGCTCAGGTAAGTCGAGAGGTGACGCGGCACCCGTGGCTCCTGCAACACCGTGCCGATGCGCAGGCAGGCGATTTCCATCCCGGCCTTGTCGACGTATAGCCGGGCAAGGTCCTCCGCGAAGGCTTTGCTCACGCCGTAGTAACCATCCGGACGGTGCGCCACGGTACTGTCGATGGTCTGGCTCGACGGGTAATAGCCGATGGCGTGGACTGAACTCGCGTAAACGACGCGCTTGACGTTGAGTCGACGCGCTGCGTCGATGACATTGAAGGTGCCGACGATGTTGGCGCGCAGGATTGCGTCGAAGCGGTCTTCGATCCTGATTCCTCCGAAATGGACGATGCCACTGGCCCCGGCGACCACGTCATCCACAGCAGCGGCATCCGCCAGATCGGCGAGTACGATTTCTTCACCAGGAAGTGCGGGTCCGAATTCCAGAATATCGGTACTGCGCAGACCGCCCGGCCGCTTCGCCAAGTGGGGGCGCAGGTGGCGGCCCAGCCAGCCCGCTGCGCCGGTGAGGAGGAGTGGCTTTGAGCCGGGCGTGGCCCGATCCGAAGGCATCGTGTTCATGGCTTCCCATACGTATGTGAAAAACGATAGTGCAGGCTGGGAGGTGCCCTGTCAAGTTGTGCGCGCGCGCAATTCGCGCAGGAATGTTCCGCGCTCGGCGCAGCCGGTTATGACATTCGCGCTGCATCGTCGCGCATCTAGTCGTCGCTTGAGACGTTCCGATGCCGGTCACCCTGGAATCGCGTCACCTGTTACGGGTCATGGCCTGTTCATGTGTCGCAGTTCGTCGGTCAGACGTCCAGGATGTTGCGTTCCCACTTGGGTCGGGCCCCGTCCGCGCCATCGAACAGGATGGCATCGAACCGGCACGGCGGCTCCCTACCGAGGCGCGTGAGGTACGCGCCCGCAGCGGCCACGAGGCGGGCGCACTTGGCGGCGGTGATGCTGGCGGCAGCGCCGCCAAACACTGCGCTGGTGCGCAGGCGCACCTCCACGAAGACGAGGGTCTCGCCGTCGCGGGCAATGAGGTCGATCTCGCCGCGGCGGGTGCGGAAGTTACGCGCCACGATCGTGAGCCCCTTGGACTCAAGGAATTGCGCCGCCGCATCTTCGCAACGGCTGCCGGCGCCGGCGCGTCGGCGCGCATGCGGTGTAGCGTCAGCGCGCACCGTCGAGTGGAATGAGTTGGCCGGCGCGCAGCACCGCGAACACGCCTTCGCGCTGGAACTGGTGGCCTTCGACCAACGTCACCTTGCCGGTGGCGCCTTCGAACGTCACGCGTTCGTTCGACGTGTCGCGCAACGCCTGTGCGGCGCGGAAGGCATCGAGGCCCAGCGCGTAAAGCCGCGTCAACGCGTCGCTGGGAAACTCCTTGCGGGGCAGGTTCGCGAATTGCGGCGCCTGCGGCGTCACCAGCCACGGAATCTCGACGACGACAAGGCCATCGAGGTCGCGCATGACGGCTGCCGTGGCGCGTTCGAAAACAAGTCCGCTGGCATAGGCGCGCGTGGTGCCGAGGTAGGGCTTGGCCTGGGTGGCGCCGACACCGTCGACGGCGAGCATGGCGGCGTCCGGCGGCTTTCTCCCCAACTGGCGGCGCAGCGCGGACAACGCTTCGGGTGTGGCGACAAAACGGTACAGGCTCGGGGCGCGGCCGCCGCCCAGCGACCATTCCGCGTCGAACGCGGCGAGCATGCGCTTCATCAGTGGCGTGTCGGCATTGACCACCGCGATATTCTGCGCGGCATCGGAGCGCATGCGCCGCGCGATCATCCGCGCATCGCCATCCACGCCCAGCGCCAGCGTGTAGAGGTTGGGCGGCAAGGCACTGACATCGTCGAGCTGATTCAACGCCAGCGTGGTCGGCATCTCGAGTGACATGCTGGCCACGGTGCGCACGTCGTCGCGCACCAGTGGCCCGACGATGATCCTGGCGCCGGAGGCACGCGCCGCCTCGAACGCCAGCAACACGTCGTCGTCGCCATGCGCAAAGGCGCGCAACTTGACGCGCATTCCGGAGGACTCGGCGGCCGCGAGAAACCCGGCGCGCACCGCGTCGGCCGCGCGTGCATACTGCGTCGAGTCGAGCGGCAGCACGATCGCGATGTCAACCTCGCCGGCGCCCTTGTCCGGTGCTGCGGCCGTGTCGGACGCTTCCGGTACGGTGGACTTGCCCGGTGCTTCTGGCGCGGCTGGCTTGTCTTGCGTGGCTGGCGTCGCTTGCGGCGCGTAGAGCGGCGGGGCGCTGCTTGCCGGGGGCGTTTGCGCAGCGGAGAATGCGGCGGCGAGCGCCAATGCGCTTCCCATCATCAGCGCCCACAGGCGCGCCGGGGACTTGGCTTCGATGGTGCCCACGCGAAATGGATCGAGTCGTGACAAAGCAGGACGGTATCGAGATGGAGAAAGCCGAGCCTGCGACGCAGGGCGGGCACGTAGTGGACGCACGATTTCGGGCCACTGGCGGCTCATTATATGTGGTGGCCACACCACTCGGTAACTTACGCGACCTGACGCTGCGGGCGCTGGATGTCCTTGCAAGCGTGGATGTCATCGCGGCGGAAGACACCCGGACCTCGGGAACATTGCTGCGACATTACGGCATCGCCACGCATCCGGTGGCGCTGCATGCCCACAACGAGAACCAGAAGACGCATGTCGTGGCGGAGTGGCTGCGTGCGGGACGCAGCGTTGCGTTGATCAGCGATGCGGGCACGCCCGCGATCAGCGACCCTGGAGCGCGCCTCGTGCTGGCACTGCGCGCGGCGGGATTTCCCGTGGTCCCCATACCGGGGCCGTCGGCGGTCGTGGCCGCGGTGTCGGCGGCGGGGCTCCTGGCGCACTGCTTCATCTTTGCCGGGTTCCTGCCCGCGCAGGCCAGGGCGCGCCGCCAGTGGCTCGATCGCTTCGGCGCGCTCGATGCGGCGCTTGTGCTCTACGAGGCGCCGCACCGGGTGGTGGCGACCGTGATTGAACTGGCGGGCGCCCTCGCGCCGACCCGGGATATCGTCATCGCGCGCGAGATCACCAAGAAATTCGAGTCGATTGCGCGCATGCCTCTGGGCGAGGCGGCCGCATGGATGACGGCGGAGCCCCAACGCCAGCGGGGCGAATTCGTGCTGATCATCGATGCGCCGGCGCTGGTTGCGGCCGAAGGCGCGGCCCTGTCGCCCGACCACCTGCGCTGGTTACAGGCGTTGCTCGACGAATTGCCGCCGGCGAAGGCGGCGCGCGTGGTGGCCGCGGTAACGGGCGTGCCGCGCGACGACGTCTACGCGCGCGCATTGACGTTGAAACGCTAGCGGTTCGCGAAGTACTTCAATACGTCTCGAGGTGGTAGCGGCCTTGCGCCCGCAACGCGGGAAGCAACGCGTCCCAATCCTGCCCGTGCTGGCGGCACACGTCGCGAAACGCGGCGTCGACGCCCTGTTCCATACCCTTCAAGCCGCACACGTAGACAAAGCATTGCGCATCGGCCAGCCGCGCGGCCACGTCGGCGCCACGCACCCGGATCAGATCCTGCACGTATTGGCGCGGCGTGCCCGGGATACGCGAATAGGCGAGATTGATGTCGATGAACGTGGAAGGGAGCTTCATCAGCGGACCGCAATACGGAAGCTCCTCCGGAGAACGCGCGCCGAAGAACAGCATGAGGTCGCCCCCTTCGTTGAGCGCGATGCGGCGACGGCGGCGCTCGGTCATCGCGCGCATCGGCGCCGAACCGGTCCCGGTGCAGATCATCAGGAGCCGCGCGCCGGGATGATTGGGCATCAGGAACGATGTGCCGAACGGGCCCACCACCTTGACTGTCGCGCCCTTGGCGAGATCGCACATGTAGTTGGACGCGACGCCGGCCACCGGCGCGCCGTCGTGGTCCTCGGTGACGCGCTTCACGGTGATCGCGACGTTGTTGTAGCGCGGCCGCTCGCCGTCGCGCGGGCTGGCCACCGAGTACAGCCGCACGTGATGCGGACGGCCATGCGCATCGAGCCCCGGCGGCACGATGCCGATCGTCTGGCCTTCAAGGACAGGAAAGGCGGTGCCGCCGAAATCGAGGACGAGGTGGCGGATGTCGCTGGTAGCATGGTCCGCGGTCAATCGGAAATTGCCCGTTACCGTGGCCGTCGCGGGTTGCTCGAGCGAGTGCACGTTGACGTAGGGCTGCGCCGCCGACCACGGGGGCGCCGACACACCGCCTTGTCCGGCGCTGGCCAGCGCCGTGATCGCGACGATTTCGGCGGGCAGGCCGGCGGGCATGCTCGATGCGGCCGCCTGCTGGGCGGGCAGGGTGTCCCAGGTCAGCTGCTCGGCCACGGGCCACGCCACGGCCCGCTCAACGTTGCGCCAGTTGTCGATCGCCCCAGTGGGGCAAGGCGCGACACACGCATTGCAGCCGTTGCAGATCGCGGGATCGACGACGTAGTTGCGCGAATCATGCGTGATCGCGTCGATCGGGCACGTTTCTTCGCACGTGTTGCAGCGAATGCAGATCTCGGGGTCGATGAGATGCTGGCGCAGCATCTCGGTGCCGTTTTCTGCAGCGGTCGCGGCTGTGTTCATCGCGGCGTCAGTTGAAGCGCACGTAGTCGAAATCCACCGGCTGGCGATTCACGCCCAGCGCCGGCGGCGCAATCCAGTTGGCAAACTTGCCCGGCGTCACCACGCGACCCATCAGCGATGCGACGAACGCGCGATCCTCAGGCGTGGGCAACCAGGCCGATTCGTGCGCCACCCATTCCGTCGCGCTGATCACGCGGCCGTCCGGGGCCACGCGCGCATTGGCAAAGGCGCCGATCTTGCGGTTGAAGGCCTTGTGCGGGACGGTGAGCCGGAACGGGAGGCCAGCCTTTTCGATGACCTTGTTCCAGCGCCCGATGCCACCCACCGAATCGCGGATGTAGTCGTCGCGCAGTACCTCGTTCAAGGCGTTGAGCATCGGGGCGTCGCGCGTGACGATGCGGCCGTCCGCGATTTCCTGCACCGGATAGGTCTGGTCGTGCAGCCGATGGTCGTCATCGCGCTTGCCTTCCTCGAAACGGCCCTTGAGGCCGGCACCGTAGAACGTGGCCGCATTGGAGGACACGTCGGCGCCGAACAGGTCGATGGTCACCGCGAAATGGAAATTGAGATAGCGCTGGATCGTCGGCAAATCGATGACACCGGCGGCGCGCAGGCGGGCCGGATCGTCGGTGCCGAGCTCGTTCATGACCTGGCACGTGCGCTGTACGACGCGCGACACGCCGGACTCGCCGACGAACATGTGATGCGCTTCCTCCGTCAGCATGAATTTGGTCGTTCGCGCCAGCGGGTCGAAGCCCGACTCGGCCAGCGCACACAACTGGAACTTGCCGTCGCGATCGGTGAAGTAGGTGAACATGAAGAACGCAAGCCAGTCGGGCGTGCGTTCGTTGAACGCGCCGAGGATGCGCGGATTGTCCGTGTCGCCGGAGCGGCGCTGGAGCAGCGCATCGGCTTCCTCGCGCCCGTCGCGGCCGAAATGCCGGTGCAGCAGGTAGACCATCGCCCACAGGTGACGGCCTTCCTCGACATTGATCTGGAACAGGTTGCGCAGGTCGTAGAGGGACGGCGCCGTCTGCCCGAGGTGGCGCTGCTGCTCGATCGACGCGGGCTCGGTGTCGCCCTGCGTCACGATGATCCGCCGCAGGTTGGCGCGGTGTTCGCCGGGCACGTCCTGCCACACGGGCTGGCCCATGTGCTCGCCGAAATGGATCTTCCGTTCGGCATCAGCGGGGGCCAGGAAAATACCCCAGCGATAGTCGGGCATCCGCACGTGACCGAAGTGCGCCCAGCCGCCCGGGTCGACGCTGACTGCGGTGCGCAGGTAGACCTCGGCCTCGCGCGTGCCTTCCGGGCCCATCTCCGCCCACCATTGCAGGAAGTTGGGCTGCCAGTGTTCGAGCGCGCGCTGCAGCGTGCGATCGCCGGCGAGGTTGACGTTGTTGGGTATGGCTTCGCTGTAATTGATGGCGTTCATCGCGGCATCCGGTTGTCGCGGCAAGCGGCGCCGCGTGACGGGGTGACAATGCGGTCAGACACGTTCGAAGTCGAACTGCGCCTTGCCGCCCTTGCCATATACCTTGAGCGCGCCCCGTTCGCCCGAGGCGTTGGGTCGCGTAAAGATCCAGTTCTGCCAAGCGGACAGCCGGCCGAAGATGCGTGTTTCCATCGTCTCGGCGCCGCCAAAGCGCAGGTTCGCCTCGAGTCCGGTGAGCGCATCCGGCGACATGCTGGCGCGCTCCTCGAGCGCGATGCGGATCTCGTCGTTCCAGTCGATGTCGTCGGGCATTGCGGTGACGAGACCCAGCGCATCGGCACGTTGAGGCGACAGCGCAGTGCCAATGCACGCCTCGACCGCGGCAATTTCCCGCGCGTCGCCATAGAAGCGCCGCGCCAGTCGCGACAGTCCGTTGACCATCGGGTAGGTGCCGAAATTCAGGTTCGACGGCGTGAGCGTGGGCTCGCGGTCCGGCGTATCCGGCAGGCGCTGCATGTAGATGCGATCCGCGGCGAGGGCGACTTCGAGCAGCGTGCCGGCGAAGCACGAGCCTTCTTCGATCACTGCGAAGAGCGTGCGCGACGACACGTCAAGCCGCGCCAGCGTGCGGCGCAGCAGACCCGTTGTCTCGCGGACGAACCAGTGTTCGCGATGGGCCACCAGCGACGCGTCGACGGCAAGCACATGCCGCGGATCGCCCGCCGTCTTGAGCAGCCATGTGCCGATGCCGAGTTCGTTGGTGCGCATCGACAGGATCGCGTCGTCCAGTTCGCGCGCGAAAGCCAGGGGCCACCAGTCGACGCCGGCGGCCTCGATGGCGGCCAGCGCGGCCGGCGGCGGCGTTGCAGGACCACGCAGCGTGAACGTGGCGGTGCGCGCACTCCGGTCGATGGCGACGTCGACATTCGCGTAGTGATAGCCATGGCCGTCGACGGTGCGCGCCAGCGGCGTCAGGGCAACGCCCGGCACGCCTGCGGGGCGATCGCTGGTTGCAGCCAACGCCAGCGCTCGCGCCTGCACGGCGGCGATGAACTGCGCCGGCTTCACCACCGCATCGACCAGGCGCCATTCCTGGGCGCGCTCGCCGCGTATGCCTTCGGTCAACGTGCAGAAAATATCGGCGCGGTCGTGACGCACGCGGCGCTTGTCAGTCAGACGCGTGAGCCCGCCGGTGCCGGGCAGCACGCCGAGCAGCGGCACTTCCGGCAACGCCACCGACGACGAGCGATCGTCGATCAGCATGATCTCGTCGCAGGCCAGCGCCATTTCGTAGCCGCCGCCCGCGCACGCGCCGTTCACCGCGGCAAGAAATCTGAGTCCCGAATGACGGCTGGCATCCTCGAGGCCGTTGCGCGTCTCGTTGGTGAACTTGCAGAAATTCACCTTCCACGCGTGCGACGACAAGCCGAGCATGAAGATGTTGGCGCCCGAGCAGAAGACGCGGTCCTTGCCGCTGGTGAGCACCACCGCGCGCACCGCGGGATGCTCGAAGCGGATGCGCTGGACGGCGTCGTGCAATTCGATGTCCACGCCCAGGTCGTAGGAATTGAGCTTCAGCTTGTAGCCATCGCGCAGACCTCCGTCCTCGGCGACATCCAGCATCAGCGTGGCCACGGGACCGTCGACGAGCAGTTTCCAATGCCGGTATTGGTCGGGGTGGGTGCGGTAGTCAACCTGCGGATCGGTCGTCATGGTGGTTCCTGTGGCCAGGCGCGCGGCGAATGGAGCGGCCCACTTGAAAATGCATTATAGTGCATTTTTACCCAATGGATCGGCATTTTAATGCATAAATCTACAAAGTTCGTTCGCGCCACGGCGCCGGCGCCCCATGGGCACGCACGGCGTCGAGCAGTTCGGCGTGCGCGTCCGCCAGCGCCTTGCCCCGGGTATCGAAAATCATGTCGGCCTTCGCATAGAACGGCTCGCGCACGGTCAGGATCCGTTTCAGGTCGGCCATCGCTTCGGTATTGCCCGCCATCGGCCGCGTGTCGCCCTGCGCCACCACGCGGGACATGTGTTCTTCAGGCGTGGCGCGCACCCAGACCGTGAAGCAGCGCGCCAGCAGCATATCGAACGCGGCCGGTTCGGCGACCAGGCCGCCCCCGGTGGCAATGACGGCGCGCGGATGCCGGGCGACGGTGTCCTCGAGCGCACGTACCTCGTAGCGCCGGAACGCCGACGCGCCGTAGAGCGCGTGGATTTCGCGCACGTCGCAGCCGGCAACGGCCTCGATCACGCGATTGAGTTCGACGAAGGGCACATCGAGGTCCTCGGCGAGCCTGCGCCCGAGCGTGCTCTTGCCGGCGCCACGCAGTCCGATCAGCGCGATGCGCCCATTGCGCCCAGGATCAGGTCCACCGTTGCCCAGCAGCTCCGCCAGCGTGCGGCGCGCGGACTTCAGCGTGTCCTCGTTGCGCCCGCGCAGCAATTGCCGGATCAGCATGCGCTCCGGCGAAGCGAGCCCTTCCTCACCCACCAGTTCGGCAATCGTGCAGCCGAGCGCAACGGCCAGCTGCCGCAATAGCAGCACCGACGCATTGCCCAAACCCGTTTCGAGGTTGGCCAAGTGTCGTTCGGAGATGCCGGCCTCCTGTGCCAGGGCCCGCCGCGACAGTCCCCGCCGCGCGCGCAATTGGCGGACGCGCTCACCCAGCATCGCGAGAAAAGGATCCCGCGCGGGACTGGCAGCAACGGCAGCGGCAAGAGGAAGCGGAGACGATGGCATGCGTCGGGCCTGCGAGGTGAATGGCGCGATTGATGAAGTAAATTGCTTGACAGCCGGAAATCCGTTGCACTAAGTTACCAGACCGTTCGCCGTGCCACAAATGCCGCGGCCGCGGAATATCGTCGGTCGCCCGATTCCATTCGATTCAACCCTGGAGGTGGCATGCAACCGCCACGCACGCCCCCCGAACAATTCAATTTTGCTCGCCACGTGCTCGAGGCCAATGCCGGTCGCGGCAGCAAGGTCGCCTACATCGACGACCACGGCACGCTCATCTACGCGCAACTGGCGCAGCGCGTGCGCAGCGTGGCCGGGGCCCTGCGTGACGCCGGCCTGCGGCGCGAGGAGCGGGTGCTGCTCTGCATGCATGACACCGTGGATTTTCCGGTGGCGTTTCTCGCCGCGCTGCATGCGGGCGTCGTGCCCGTGCCGGTCAACACCTTGCTGACGGCGAACGACTACGCGTTCATGGTGGCGCACAGCCGCGCCCAGGCCGTGATCGTGTCCGAAGGGCTGTTGCCGGTGGTGCAGCGCGCATTGGCGGCAGGCCCTCATGAAGTCGGCACCGTTTGGGTGTCGGCGCCGACGGCACCGCTGCCTGCGTGTACGCAGGATTTCACGCCGTGCCTCACGCACGCGCCGCGGGCCGAAGCGGCCGACACCACGGCGGACGAGATGGCGTTCTGGCTTTATTCGTCGGGGTCCACCGGGCGACCGAAAGGCACCGTGCACACGCACGCCAATCTGTACTGGACCGCGGAGCTGTACGGCCAGCCGGTGCTGGGCGTGCGCGAGGACGATGTCGTGTTTTCCGCGGCCAAGCTCTTCTTTGCCTATGGCCTCGGCAATGCGCTGACGTTTCCGCTGTCGGTGGGCGCCACCACGGTCCTGATGGCCGAGCGCCCGACGCCCGCGGCCGTGTGTCGCCGCCTGCGTGAACAACAGCCGACGATTTTCTGCGGTGTTCCCACGCTGTACGCGTCGTTGCTCGCATCGCCGGAATTGCCGGAGCGCAGCGAGGTGGCGCTGCGCCGCTGCGCGTCTGCCGGTGAAGCGTTGCCGCGTGAAGTCGGCGAGAAGGTTGCCGCACGCTTCGGCTGCGATGTGCTCGATGGCATCGGTTCCACCGAGATGCTGCACATCTTTCTGTCCAATCGAGCCGGTGAAGTGCGCTATGGCGCCACCGGGGTGCCGGTCCCCGGCTATGAGGTGGCGTTGCGCGCCGAGGATGGCACCGAGGTAGCCGACGGCGAAATCGGCGATCTCCATGTGCGCGGCCCGAGCGCGGCGCTGATGTACTGGGGCAACCGCGCCAAGAGCCTGCAGACGTTCCAGGGCGAATGGACCAAGTCCGGCGACAAATATGTGCGCGCTGCCGATGGCTTCTACACGTATGCGGGGCGCGGTGACGACATGCTGCGCGTGTCGGGACAATACGTTTCGCCGTTCGAAGTCGAGACGGCGTTGATGCGCCACGCCGCGGTGCTGGAAGCGGCGGTGGTGGGACGTCCCGATGCCGATGGACTCACGCGCACGCATGCCTACGTGGTGACGAAGCCGGGCATCGTTGGCGATGACGCGCTGGCGCAGGTACTGAAGGTCTTTGCCAAGGACCAGCTGGCCCCGCACAAATATCCGCGCGAGATCCGCTTCATCGCCGAACTGCCGAAGACCGCCACGGGCAAGATCCAGCGCTTTCGATTGCGCGACGGCAGCGTCGGGTGACCGTGCCGGCCGAGCCTCGGCGCGGGGATGCGCCGGCGTTCGTGGATATTCATGGGGGCGGCCGCGACTTGCGCATCGAATATGCGTGGATCGACGCGCCGATAGCAACTTCGCCGCTGCTCGTGTTCCTGCACGAAGGCCTGGGATCGATTTCGATGTGGAGAGACTTCCCGCGGGCGCTGTGCGCGGCGACCGGGATGCGTGGGCTCGCCTACTCGCGTGAAGGCTATGGTCGCTCGACGCCGCGCAGGCGCGATGAACGATGGCCCGTGACGTTCATGCATCGCCACACTTGCGAGGTATTGCCGGCCTTGCTCGATGCACTCGCCGTCGATGTGCCGGTGTGGTTGTTCGGGCATAGCGACGGGGCCTCCATCGCTATGCTGTTCGCGGCCGCCTTCCCGCACCGGGTGCAGGGCGTGATCGCCGTGGCACCGCACATCATGGTCGAGCCGGTGTCCGTCGCCAGCATCGCGTTGGCGCGCGATGCCTACGAGCACGGGGATCTCAAGTCCCGGCTGGCGCGTCATCACGACGATCCCGACTCGGCGTTCTACGGGTGGAACGATGCGTGGCTGGCGCCTGCATTCCGCCACTGGACCATCGAGGACGAGCTCGCGAAGATCGCCTGCCCGGTGCTGGCGATCCAGGGTGTCGACGATGAGTACGGCACGATGGCGCAGGTCGACGGCATCGCGCAGCGTGTGCCGCGCGCACAGTTGCTGAAACTCGCCGGCGCCGGCCATGCGCCGTTTCGCGATCAACCGTCGGCATTCACGGCCACGGTCGTGGCCTTCCTCGCGGCGCACGGCATTCGCACCAGTGCCGGCTGCTAGACTGCAGCCGCCATGCCCGACGCACGCCTTATCGAAGCCGCGACCGCGAACAAGAACCTTGCAGCGCGCGCGCCCTGGCACGCCAGGCTCGCGCTGAAATTCAGCCGCCGCGATGCCCGCACCGTGCTGGTGCGGCGCGCACATGAAGGTCCGCTGGTCGTCCAGAAGCCGCTCTATCCGGAAGGCGACGCGGTGTGCCATTGCATCGTCATCCATCCGCCGGGCGGCATCGCCGGTGGCGATACGCTGGAGCTCGACGTCGACGTCGAACCGCATGCGTTTGCGCAACTGACCACACCGGGCGCCGCCAAGTGGTATCGCGCCGGTGGACGCGCTGCCAGCGCGCGCACGACGATACGAGCGGGCGCCGGCGCGGTGGTGGAGTGGATGCCACAGGGCACGATCGTCTATCGCGGGGCGCAGGCCGCGGCGACACTTGCGGTCGACCTTCAGGGCAACGCCATCTATATCGGCTGGGATGTCGTCTGCCTTGGACGTACCGCATCCGCGGAGCGATTTGACGCGGGTGAGTGGCGGCAACGCGTCGAGGTTCGACGTGACGACGCACTGGTCTGGAGCGAACGCGCGGTGCTCGCCGGATCGTCTGCGCAAATGTATTCGCTGTCGGGGTTGAATGGCGCGCCGGTCTTTGGCACATTCATGGCCATGGCCCGGAATATCGACGATTCGCTGCTGGCGCAGTGCCGCGGCATTGCCCCGGCGTCCGGCGAGGGCGCGGTGACGCGTTTGCCTGGCGCGCTGATCGCCCGCTATCGCGGCCCCGCAAGCGCCGCCGCGCAGGCCTGGTTCATCGCGCTGTGGAGGCTGGTGCGTCCAGCGCTCACCACGCGTCCCGCCATCCCGCCACGCATCTGGAACACCTGATGGAACTGACCCCCCGCGAAAAAGACAAGCTGCTCCTCTTCACCGCGGCGCTGGTTGCCGAACGGCGCCTGGCCCGCGGACTGAAGCTCAACTATCCGGAAGCCACCGCGTTGATCGCGGCAGCCATTCTTGAAGGCGCGCGCGATGGCCGAACCGTGGCTGACCTCATGAGTCACGGCGCCACCATCCTCGCGCGCGACCAGGTGATGGAAGGCGTGCCCGAGATGCTGCCGGAAATCCAGGTCGAGGCGACGTTTCCGGACGGCACCAAGCTCGTCACCGTGCATCACCCCATCCCATGATTCCCGGCGAATACTTCGTGGAGGAGGGCACGCTTGAACTCAATGCGGGACGCCGCACGGTTGCCGTGGAGGTTGCCAATACCGGTGATCGCCCGGTGCAGGTGGGATCGCATTTCCACTTTGCCGAGACCAACAGCGCGCTGGCCTTCGACCGCAAGGTGGCCCGTGGCTGTCGTCTCAACATCGCGGCCGGTACCGCGGTTCGCTTCGAGCCTGGCCAGACGCGCACGGTGGAACTGGTGGCGCTGGCGGGCGACCGCATCGTCATCGGTTTCAATGGGGCGGTGATGGGTCCGCTGGACCGCAAGACGCCGGCCAAGGCCAAGGCATCGGCGCGTGCGACGAAACGACCGGCAGCGGAAAAGGCCACGACGAAAAAATCAGCGGCGAAGAAAACAGCGACGAAGGGCCGGCGATGAAGATCGGACGCCGTGCCTATGCGGAGATGTTCGGCCCCACGGTGGGCGATCGGGTACGTCTTGCCGACACCGACCTCGTGATCGAGGTCGAGCGCGACCTCACCATCTACGGTGAAGAGGTCAAGTTCGGCGGCGGCAAGGTCATTCGCGATGGCATGGGGCAAAGCCAGCGGGTGTCGAAGGACACGGCCGACACGGTCATCACCAATGCGCTGGTGATCGACTGGTGGGGGATCATCAAGTGCGATCTCGCGATCAAGGACGGCAAGATTGCGCGGTTGGGCAAGGCCGGCAATCCCGATATCCAGCCGGGCGTGGACATCGTGATCGGCGCGGGCACCGAGATCATCGCGGGCGAGGGCATGATCGTCACCGCCGGCGGCATCGACACGCACATCCACAACATCTGCCCGCAGCAGATCGATGACGCGCTGATGTCGGGCATCACCACGATGATGGGCGGCGGCACCGGACCTGCCACCGGCACGTTTGCGACCACGTGCACGCCGGGGCCGTGGCACATCCACCGGATGCTGGAGTCCGCCGACGCGTTTCCGATGAATCTCGGTTTCCAGGGCAAGGGCAATTGCTCGTCGCCGGCACCGCTGGTCGAGCAGATCGAGGCCGGTGCGTATGGATTGAAGCTGCACGAAGATTGGGGCACCACGCCGGCGGCGATCGACAACTGCCTGAAGGTTGCCGACAAGCACGACATCCAGGTCACGATCCATACCGACACGATCAATGAGGCGGGCTTCGTCGAATCGACGCTCAAGGCCATCGGCGGCCGCACGATCGGCACGTTCCACACCGAAGGTGCGGGCGGCGGTCACGCGCCGGACATCATCAAGGCCTGCGGCGAGCCCAACGTGCTGCCGTCATCCACCAATCCGACGATGCCCTACACGATCAACACGATCGACGAGCACCTCGACATGCTGATGGTGTGCCACCACCTCGATCCGGGCATCGCCGAGGACGTGGCGTTTGCCGAGTCGCGGATTCGCCGCGAGACCATCGCGGCCGAGGACATCCTGCACGACATTGGCGCGTTCTCGATGATGTCCTCCGACAGCCAGGCCATGGGCCGCGTGGGCGAGGTGATCATCCGCACCTGGCAGGCCGCGCACAAGATGAAGCAGCAGCGGGGCGCGCTGGGAACCGATACCGCGCGCCACGACAACTTCCGCGTGAAACGCTATATCGCCAAGTACACGATCAACCCGGCGATCACGCAGGGCATCAGCCATGTGGTCGGGTCGATCGAGCCGGGCAAGCTCGCCGACCTCGTGGTCTGGAAGCCGGCATTCTTCGGCGTGAAGCCGTCGCTGATCATCAAGGGCGGCATGATCGCGGC
>JANMCS010000001.1:0-6209 GCA_031361405.1 Betaproteobacteria bacterium | reverse complement strand
TGCAGCGCCGCCGGCGCAGCCGCCGCAACCGGCGCGTTGCAGGCGGCCGGCATTGCGGTGACGCGCGTCGACGACGTTGCCGGTCTGGTCGTGCTGCGGACAGTGGCGATGCTGGCCAACGAAGCCGCGGACGCTGTCACGCAGGGCATCGCCGCGCCGGCCGACGTGGATCTCGCCATGCGCAATGGCGTGAATTATCCGCGGGGACCGCTGGCGTGGGCAGACGCCATCGGCTTGAAGCGCGTGCGGGCCGTGCTGCACCATCTCGCCATCCACTATGGCGAGGATCGTTATCGCGTGTCGCCGCTGATCACGCGCCGCTGCGCCACCGGAGGCGTCCTTGGCCAATGAGCACGACGCAGTGCCACCGCCGCTGACGCCTGAACAAGCGCAGGCGCTGGCCGAGCGCGTGGCGCGCGGGATGTTCGAGCGCGATCGCGCGTCGCAGGCACTGGGCATGTGCATCGTGCGGGTGGCGCCGGGGTTTGCTGAAATGACGATGCATGTTCGCGGCGACATGGTCAACGGCCACGCGATCTGTCATGGCGGCCTCGTGTTCACGCTGGCCGACAGTGCGTTTGCATTTGCCTGCAACAGCTACAACCTCAATGCGGTGGCGGCCGGATGCTCGATCGAGTTCCTGGCACCGGGGCGCGAGGGCGACGTGCTCACCGCCACGGCACAGGAGCGGGCGCAAGGGGGCCGCGCGGGCGTCTACGACATCGACGTGCGCAACCAGGACGGCAAGACCATCGCGCTCTTCCGCGGCAAGAGCATGCGGATCCGGGGCCACGTGGTCGAGCAGGACGCAAAGGGGGAGTGACGATGCCCGCCAAGGAACCGCGCCCGGGCGAATTGGAGCCCATCGAAACCGCCAGCCGTGACGAGCTGCGCGTGCTGCAGTTGTCGCGCCTGCGTGCCTCGTTGGCGCACGCGTATCGCAATGTCGCGCACTACCGGCAGGCCTTCGACGCGCGCGGCGTGCGCCCGGACGACCTGCGTACGCTCGACGACCTCGCCCGGTTTCCGTTCACCGTCAAGGCGGACCTGCGCGACCACTATCCGTTCGGCATGTTCGCGGTACCGCGCGAGCAGGTCGTGCGCATCCATGCGTCGTCGGGCACCACGGGCAAGCCCACGGTGGTCGGCTATACGCGCAACGACATCGACATGTGGGCGACCGTGATGGCACGCTCGATCCGCGCGGCGGGCGGGCGTCCTGGCGACATCCTGCACGTGGCGTACGGCTATGGGCTCTTCACCGGTGGCCTGGGCGCGCACTACGGCGCCGAAAAGCTGGGCTGCACGGTGATTCCGATGTCGGGGGGACAGACCGAAAAGCAGGTACAGCTGATCCAGGACTTCAAGCCGACGGTGATCATGGTGACGCCGTCCTACATGCTGGCCATCGCCGAGGAAATGGAGCGACAGGGCATCGATCCGCGCACGTCGTCGCTCGAGATCGGCATCTTCGGCGCGGAGCCGTGGACGCCGACGATGCGCAGCGCGATCGAAGAGCGCATCGACATGGATGCGATCGACATCTACGGGCTGTCGGAAATCATTGGCCCCGGCGTCGCGCAGGAATGCATCGAGACGAAGGACGGCCTGACGGTGTGGGAGGACCATTTCTATCCGGAGATCATCGACCCCGCGACGGGCGACGTCCTGCCGGATGGCGAGAAAGGCGAGCTGGTGTTCACGTCGCTGACGAAGGAGGCGCTGCCGATCGTGCGCTATCGCACGCGCGACCTGACGCGCCTGCTGCCACCCACCGCGCGGTCGATGCGGCGCATCGAGAAGATCACGGGCCGCTCGGATGACATGATGATCATCCGGGGCGTCAACGTGTTCCCGACGCAGATCGAGGAATTGATCCTGCGCGATGCCGCGCTCGCCCCGCACTACCAGATCGAGATTTCGCGGCCGCAGAACCTCGATGAAATGACGATCCTGATCGAGCGGGCGCCCGCTGCCGGCGGCGTCGATGGCGACCGCGCCGGCGAGCGTCTCGCCCATCTCGTCAAGAACCTGATCGGCGTGACCGCGCAAGTGCGTGTGCTGGCCCCCGGTGGCGTCGAGCGCTCGCTCGGCAAGGCCAAGCGCATCGTCGACAAACGGAAGTAGATCTCCGTAGTCATTCGTAAAACGTTCGGCGTTCTGTATATCGCGTAGGCGAGGCTTTAGCCTCGCTTCGTTGGCGCGTGGTGTTTGGTATTCAGCGTAGCCGCGGTGAGCGGTGGTCCGCGCGGGGCGGGCTTGGTCGCCGCCAAGCATGTGGTCGGGCGCGAATCGTCAAAAAACGGGCGAGTCGATGAAGCCGACCACTGTCTTTTGCCGTTCGCGCCCGCCCACGCGGCTCCAATGCGCCCGCCCCGCGCACGGATTACGCCGCGTATCCCAGTCGCGCTGACACCCGCGCTGCGCATTCGCGCAACGCAATGGATAGCGCGCCATCCCACGCCGGATCGAAGCTGCCGGACGGACCGAGTGCGGTGATGGCCAGCGCGAGGGCGCCGCTGTGATCGAAGACCGGCACCGACAGCGCATTGATGCCCGGCAGCGGATCGCCAACGGCGCGGGCCATCCGGTGTTCGCGCACGTCCCCCAGCATTGTGTCGACCTCCTTCCGCACCCGTGGCACCGGGTCGTGCCCGGTGACAACCGGGTCGCCTGCCTCGCGTGCGACCAGTCGCGCGACCACGGGTGCGGGCAACCACGCGGCGAATACGCGACCGGTGGCCGTGTTGAGCACCGACATCACCGTGCCCACCCGCATGTTGACGTGCACCGGGCGCGACGACTCGTGGATGGCCACGATCGTGGGTCCGTGCGACCCGAGGATCGCCACCGCCACCGTGTGCCCGATCGTCACCGCCAGCGCTGCCATTTCCGGCGCCGCAATGCGCAGCGGTGACAGGCGTTCGAGGCTGGCCACGCCCAACTGCAGCGCAAAGGGACCGAGGCCGTAGTGGCCCGTGGCCGCGTCCTGTTCGACGAGGCCCAGCTTGCCGAAGCTCACGACATACGGATGCGCCTTGGCCGACGACATGCCCGCGCGCTGCGCGAGTTCGCCCAGGGGCAGCGGCGCATCGGCGTCGACGAGGACCCGCAGCAACGCGCCGCCCACTTCGATCGACTGGATGCCGCGTTGTGCTCGTGCCATGTCAGCCTTCACCGAACAACGTCACCATTTGTTCCCGCAGCCAGCGATTGCCCGGCTCGTGCTCGAAACGCCAGAACCAGTGCACGTCCACATCGAAACGCGGCAGCCCCACGCGCGGCCGCCAGATCGCATACGCGCCAAGCGCCTGGAACGCCGCCGCCAGCCGCGACGGCATGATCGCCGCCAGGTCGGTCTCCGCCAGGATGCGCGGCAATACCATGAAGTGCGGCAGCGTCACGCGCACATTGTCGCGCAAGCCAAGCGTTTGCAGCGCACGTCCCGTGGCCGGATGCGAGCGTACCTGCGCGAAGCCGAGTTGCGCCAGCGCTGCGCGCGTGGGTTGGCGCCGCGCCAGCGGATGGCCGCCGCGCATCACCACCACGTAATGTTCAGACAGCAGGAATTGCCGCTTGGCGCCCGTCAGCGCCGGGATGAAGCCCAGCGCCAGGTCGACGCGACCACTCTCCAGCGCCGGCAGGATGTCCTTGTCCTCCAGCTGGAATATCTCGAGGCGCACGCGCGGGGCCGCGCGCGCCATCACTTCGATCAGCGGCGGCAGGAAGATGGTTTCGCCGATGTCGGTGAGGTGCAGCCGGAACACGCGCTCCGAGCGGGCCGGATCGAAGGTGCCGGTCTCCCGAATTGCGACTTCGAGTGTCGTGAGAGCCGAGTCCACCGCCTTGGCCAGCCTTTCGGCCTTGGCGGTGGGTGCCATGCCGCCGCGGGTGCGGATGAAGAGCGGGTCGCCGTGCAGCTCGCGCAGGCGGCGCAACGCGTGGCTGACCGTGGGCTGCGACACGCCCAGTCGCTCGGCGGCACGGCTGACGCTGCCGGTGGCGTGGACCGCATGAAAGGTCTGCAGCAGGCTCAGGTCGACGTTTGCAGTATGCATGAATGGAATATTACTTCTAAAAATTATGCCATATACAAATACTGTGCCGCGACTACCATGGGCAGGTGTCAGGCGCGGTCTCAGCGATCACACGTTTTTGGGGGAGAGCCCGATGGAAGTCTCGTTCAGCAGGGAAGCGCGGATGCTGCGTCGTGGCCACGGCGAGGTCTTCCGTGGCGAAGGCATCCTGGCCATCACCAAGGGGCTGCTCGAAGCCGGGGTGGCCTATGTCGGCGGCTACCAGGGCGCGCCGGTCTCGCACCTGCTGGATGTGCTGGTCCAGTCGGAGGACTACCTGGCCGAGCTGGGCGTGCACGTCGAGGCGTGCTCGAACGAAGCGTCCGCGGCGGCCATGCTGGGCGCGTCGATCCACTATCCGCTGCGTGGTGCGGTCACGTGGAAATCGATCGTGGGCACCAATGTCGCAGCCGATGCGCTGTCCAATCTCGCCTCGCCCGGGGTGACGGGCGGCGCGCTGATCATCGTCGGCGAGGATTACGGTGAAGGCGCGTCGGTGATCCAGGAGCGCACCTACGCCTACGCGCTCAAGTCGTCATTGCTGCTGTTCGATCCGCGGCCCGAACTGAGCCACATGGTGGCCACCGTGGCCCATGCATTCGCGCTGTCCGAGGCGTCGAACATGCCGGCGATGCTGCAGCTGCGGATCCGCGCGTGTCACGTGCGCGGCGAATTCATCTGCAAGGACAACGTGGCGCCCGCGGTGTCCGCGCGCCTGCCAATGGCCGATCCGGCGTCCTTCGACTACAGCAAGCTCGCGCACCCGCCTGTCACCTACGGGCAGGAGAAGCGCAAGAGCGACGAACGGATCCCGGCCGCGCGGCGCCACATCGTCGAACATCGCCTCAACGAACATGTGGGCGGCACGCGCGCCGGCCTCGGTATCGTCGTGCAGGGCGGGCTCTACAACTCGCTGCTTCGCGCGCTGCAACAGTTCGGTCTCGCCGATGCGTTCGGCAACAGCGACATCGCATTGCTGGTGCTGAACGTCGTCTATCCGCTGGTGCCCGATGAGATCCGTGCGTTCTGCGCCGACAAGCGTGCGGTGCTGGTGGTCGAGGAGGGGCAGCCCGAATTCATCGAGCAGGAAATCCTGGCCACGCTGCGCCGTCATGCCATCGACACGCCGCTGGCGGGCAAGGACCTGCTGCCGATGGCAGGCGAATATTCCGTCGAGGTGATCGCCCGCGGGCTGGCCCGCTTCGTCGCGGCCCACGCGTCCGAGATCGATGTTGCAGCGGGCACGGCGTGGCTCGATGCGACCAATGCACGACGCGCCGATGTGGCCACGGGGTTGGTCAAGCCGCTGCCGGCGCGGCCACCGCAGTTCTGCATCGGCTGTCCGGAGCGCCCGGTGTTTTCCGCGCTGAAGCTCGTGCAGCAGGACATCGGTCCGCTACACATCGCAGGCGACATCGGGTGCCACGCGTTCGCCACCTTCGAACCGTTTTCAATGGGCCACTCGATCCTGGGCTACGGGATGAGCCTCGCCAGTCGCGCGGGCGTGTCGCCGATGCTGGCGCGGCGCACGCTTGCTGTGATGGGCGACGGCGGCTTCTGGCACAACGGGCTCATCACCGGCGTGCAGTCGGCGCTCTTCAACGGCGACGATGCGGTGCTGCTGATCTTCAAGAACGGCTACACGTCGGCCACCGGCACGCAGGACATCATTTCGACGCCGACCGCGTCGGCCAAGGCCGGCGCGGAGGACAAGGCCAAAAGTCTCGTCCACGAAAACCAGGTGATCGAGCGCACGTTGACGGGCCTCGGGCTGCGGTGGCTGCGCGTGGTCGACAGCTACGACGTGACGAAGATGCGCGCCACGCTCGACGAAGCATTCAGTACGTCCTTCGTGGGCCTGAAGGTGATCATTGCCGAAGGCGAGTGCCAGCTGGAACGGCAGCGCCGCTTCAAGCCGTGGCGCGCCGGGCAATTGCGCGCCGGCAAGCGCGTGGTGCGCGTGAAGTACGGCGTCGACGAGGACACCTGCTCGGGCGACCACTCGTGCATTCGCCTGTCCGGCTGCCCGACGCTGTCGGTCAAGCCCGCATCCGATCCGTTGCGCGTGGATCCGGTGGCCACGGTGCTCGAAGGATGCGTCGGCTGCGGCCTGTGCGGCGAGAACGCGCACGC
>JANMCS010000580.1:0-11482 GCA_031361405.1 Betaproteobacteria bacterium | reverse complement strand
CGATCAACACGCTCACCGGGGGCGCCGAAGTGCAGGAACTGCCGCTGCCGATATTGCTGACCGTTGCCGTCGTGATCGCGGCAGGCGCGTGGGTCCTGTTGGCGTGGCGGCGCCAGCGCCTCGAAGCCGTACCCGTGGTGCTGGCGCTGCTGTTCGTCGTCGCGTGGTTGTCGCTCGACGCGCTGTGGACGCTCAACCTGTCACGGCAGGTTGCGGAAACGCACGCGCAGTTCGGCGGCAAGGATTGGCGCGACCAGCACCTGGCCTCCGACGACGGCGCATTGTTCGGCTTCATCGAGCGCGCGCGTGCCAAGATGCCGGCTACGCCGACGCGGGTCTTCGTGGTCGCCGACGCCACCTATTTCCGCGGCCGCGCAGCCTACCATCTCTATCCCCACAACGTGTTCTTCGACCCCACCGCCAACACATTGCCCGCTGCGGCCAATCTGCGCCCCGGCGATTTCCTTGTCGTCTACCAGCGGCGCGGCCTGCAGTACAACCCGGAAGAAAGGCGGCTGCGCTGGGACGGCGGCGCCGGCATGGCCGCGGAAGCACTGTTGGTCGAACCGGGCGGCGCCCTCTTCCGCATCCTGTGACCATGAGCAGCCTCCTCCTCATTGCCGGATTGGCGTTGCCCTGGCTGCTGGGCATCCTCGTGCTGCTCGCGTGGCGCTCCGCGCAACGCCCGCTTGCCGCACCCGGCGAAGTCGCGTGGATGGCCGGCGCAGGCTACTTCACCGGCGCCTTCCTGCTCACGCTCTGGATGCGCTTGCTGTCACTTGTCGGCGTCAAGTTCAGCCTGCTTGCCGTCGGCGGTCCCCTCGTTGCCGCCGCGTTGATGCTTGGCGTGTTCATTGCGCGCCGCGGCGCGGGCGCAACCACGCGTGACCTGCGCGCCGCGTTGCGTGGCGCGTTCACCGTGCCAGACTGCTCAGCTCCGTTGCGCATGGTGTGGTGGTTGCTGCTCGCGTGGCTGGCGGTACGCCTGGCGCTGCTCGGCGTCGAAGTGTTCACGCGCCCGCTCTATCCGTGGGACGCATGGATGCAGTGGGCGACCAAGGCGCGGGTCTGGTATGAGCTGGGCACCATCGTGCCGTTTGCGCGTATCAACGAGTGGCTGGCGGCCAACGGCACGGCATGGTTCGACGCATCACCGGAATATCCGCCGACGATGCCGTTATTGCAGGTGTGGAGCTGCCTGCTGCTCGGTCGCTGGGACGACACGTTGATGAACGGCGCCTGGTGGCAGATCGCCGTCGCGCTGGCGCTCACCGTGTATGGCGGACTGCGCACGCTGGGTGTCGCGGCGCTGGCGGCCCTGGTCGGCACGGTGCTGGTGGCATCGCTGCCGCTCGCCAACGTGCACGTGGCGCTCGCGGGCTATGCCGACTTGCCGCTCGCGGCGTGGTACACCGCAGCGGCGTTGGCGTTCCTGCGCTGGAACCGGCAACGGGATTGGCGCGAAGCCGTGCTGGTCCTGCTGCTGCTGGTCGCGTGCACGCAGATCAAGAATCCCGGTTACTTCTGGGCGCTGACGCTGGTGCCCGCAGCGCTGGTGGCGATGCTGCCCCACCTCGGCCTGCGCATCGCGGCAGCAGGATTTGCCGCGGCCTTCATTGCGCTGATCGCGCTGGCGCAATTCCGTCTCACAATCTTCAACTACCAGTTGAAGCTCGACTTCGATCCCGCATGGGGCGACCTCATCCAGAGCTACTTCCTGCTCGGCAACTGGCACCTGCTGTGGTTCGGTGTCATCGCCGCCGCCGCACTCGCGTGGCGGGCGCTGCTGCAGCCCGCCCTCGCGCCGCTCATGACGATGGTGGCGGCCGGTCTCCTGTTCCTGTTCTTCGTATTCGCGTTCACCAACGCCAGCGCGTTCATCACCGATCAGACGACCGTGAATCGCGCCACGCTGCACCTCGCGCCGTTGATGGTGGTCTTCATGGTGCTGGCATGGAGCGCCTTTGCGCAACGCTGGCGTGGCACGCATCCGGTACCCGCCACCGCTTGACTCGTGCCGACGAGCGATGGCGTGCCGCTCAGTTGATTTCGGGCGCGGTTCCCGGTGCAGGCGTGAAGCCCAGGTCGCCGCGGGCCAGGGCTGCATCGCGACCGCCGAGTTCCGCCAGCAATGCCGCCTGCCGCTGCTTGGCGCGCGCGTCCACCGCTTCCGGATCGAGAATGGCGCGCAGGCGCCGTTCGCCTTCGGCAACGATCGGTGCGAACCGCGGATCGTCGGCGAGATCGCGCAACTCCTCCGGATCAGCCGCGAGATCGAAGAGCTGTGGTGGATAGATCACGTAGTGGCAATACTTCCATTGTCCGAAGCGCAACATGAACGCCCCGGCCACCGACCCGATCGCGTGGTATTCGGAAATGACGGGGCGCTCCGGTAGCGCACCATCCGCCACCTCGAACAGTGATGCCCCCGGCCAACGCCGCGCGGCATCGCCGCCGTCCGCGCCGACGGCCTCGAGAATGGTGGGCGCGAAGTCGATGTGCGTGACTGGCGTATCAACCACGCGCCCCGCCACGATGCCGGGCCCGGCCATCAGCAGCGGCACGCCGGCGCTCTCCTCGTACAGCGTGGATTTGCCCCACAGCCCCCGCGCGCCGAGATTGTCGCCGTGATCGCTCGTGTACAGCACCCGCGTGTTGGCCGCGAGACCCGACGCCTGCAATGCCTGCAGCACGTGGCCGATGTTTTCATCGAGCGCGCTGACGAGCCCCGCATAACCGGCGATGGCACGCTTGACGTCCTGCGGCGTCTTGAAGTGCGTGTCGTAGTCGACGGTATGCGCATAGTCGTCGAGATACGGATGGTGCGGGCGCTCGTTGATGGCATAGCGCTTCGGCATCGGCAGGTCCTGGTGCCAATAGCGATAGAACCACTCCGGCGGCGCGGTCAATGGAAAATGCGGCGCGACGAACGACACGAACAGCACCCACGGCCGGTCGCGCCAGCGCGGCGCGTCTTCGTGCAGCCACACCTGCGCGCGTGCCGCGATCTCGCGATCGTAGTGCGTATAGGTCGACTCGCCGGGACCGGCAAGCCTGGCCATCTTCTCGCCCCCCTTGCGCTTGGGGATGTTGTCGCGGACGAGGCCCTTGACGTCACCGATGCCGTCGATGATGTGCATCGGCAGGATTTCCTCGGAGAAGCCGTGGTCGTCGCCCACGCGGCCGCGGAAATGCAGCTTGCCGATCGAGACGACACGATGACCGGCATTGCGCAGCACGTGATGCCAACTGGGGATCGTGCCGTCGTAGGCATCCGCGTTATCCCAGAAACCGATGTCGTGGTTGTAGCGGCCCAGCGCAAACGCCGCCCGCGCCGGAACGCAGATCGGGCAGGATGTGTAGGCGGAGGTGAAGCGCGTACCGCGCGCGGCCAGCGCGTCGAGGTTGGGTGTCTGGATGAACGGATGGCCGGCCGCGCCCAGGAATTTCGGATTGTGCTCATCGGACATCAGCACCAGCAGGTTTGTTGGCGTCATCGTGATCGTCATTTCACAGCTTCACGTCGTAGCGATAGGCAATTCGGGACAGGATCTTCTTCAGCACCCAGTTCGCGGCAAATCCCATCAGGCCCAGCAGCAGGATGCCCAGGAACACGAACTCCGTTTGTGCGAACAGTCGCGCGCTGAAGATGAGATAACCCACACCGGTCTGCGCCGCAATGAATTCCGCCGCGATCACCGTCATGAAGGCAAGCCCGAGGGACAGCCGCACGCCGGTGACGATGTGCGGAACGGTGCCGGGAATGATGACGCGGAAAAATACCTGTGCAGGTGTCGCGCCCAGGCATTGGGCGGCCCGGATGCGCTCCTGCTCCACCCCCAGCGCCCCCGCCAGCGTGGCGAGAAAGGTGGTGAAGAACGCCGTGTACACGATGAGCGATATCTTCGACAACTCGCCCAAGCCGAACCAGATCATGAACAGCGTGATGAAGGCGATCGGTGGAATGAAGCGGAAGAACTCGATGTAGGGATCGAGCACCGCGCGTACCCACTTCAGGCGACCGGCCAGGATGCCGAAGGGCACCGCGATCGCACAGCCGATCGCCCATCCGGTCAGGATACGAAAGTAGCTGACGCCAACGTGGCGAAACAATGATCCGTCGCTGGCGCTCTTCCACGCGGCGCCCGCAACGTCCGCGGGCGATGGCAGCAGGATCGGAATCGTGGTCCACGATGCCAGTTCCCACAGTCCGACCGATACAGCGAGCACGATCACGGTGAGCCATGGTGAGCGGCTGAAATCGCGTTTGGCTCGTGCCGGCGCCGGCGCCATCGCCGCAGGCGTCGCGGTGCCCGATTGCTGACGCGCGTCAGCCATGATGCATGGCGTCGGACTCGGCACGAATCGAGTCCTCCAGCGTATTGTAGATGCTGACGAATTCGGGTGTCATGTGCATGCGCGGCCGGGGCAGGTCGATGTCGACGACTTCCTTCAACCGGGCGCCCGGACCGTGCGTCATGATGCCGACCCGGTCGGCAAGCCAGATCGCCTCGCCAATGTCATGGGTGATGAACAGGACGGTCTTGCGACTCACGGCCCAGATGCGTCCCAGTTCCTCCTGCATGCGCCGGCGCGTCTGCGCGTCGAGCGCGCCGAAGGGCTCGTCCATCAGCAGGATGGCCGGATCGGTCGCCAGCGCACGTGCGATCTGCACGCGCTGCTTCATGCCGCCGGACAGTTCCCGCGGGAACTTGCCCCGATGCGCCGCCAGTCCCACCAACTCCAGGTTGCGCTCGACGACGATGCGGGCGTCGGCCACTGAGCAGTGCGCAACCTCGAGTCCGAACGCCACGTTCTGCTCCACCGTCAGCCACGGGAAGAGCGCAAGGTCGGACTGGAACACCATGCCGCGATCCACCCCCGGCCCCGTGACAGGCTTGCCGCCCACGGTGACGCGACCGGCCGTAGGAAGTTCGAAGCCGGCGACCAGATGCATCACGGTGGACTTGCCGCAGCCTGTGGGCCCGAGCAGACAGAAGAATTCGCCCTCGCCAATGGCGAGATCGAAACCGCGGAGCGCGTCATAGTCGGCGCCCTCCGCATGGCGCGCTTCGAACCGCTTGGCGACACCCTCGAGGCGAATCGATTCAGCCATCAAGACGCCCTTGCACGCAGCGCGATGGCGCCACGATCAAAAGCCCCGCACGCTGGCCGGCGCCACCGCGCGCAGGTACTGCGGCGCCATGATGCGGCGCAGGTCGCCAGGTTCGGCCGCCAGGCGCTTGTTGTCGCGCATCCAGTCGGTGATGGACTTGAGGTCGTCGAGCACGACGGCATCGAGATAGATGTCCCAGCGACTGCCGCCTTTGCGCAGCAGGTCGGGCACCGTATCGGGGGGCAAATTCAGCCGCTTGCCGGCATGGGTTGCCCCCGCGTTGAGGTCGGCCTTGATCAATTCGTTGGCCTCGATCAGCGCCCGCAGAATGTTTTCGACGACCGCCGGATTCTTCGCTGCCCACGCGCGCTGCACCTGCAGGTAGTCGCGGTTGGTCATCACCACATCGAGGTTGGGCACCATCAGCCGCGCCTTGCCCTTCATGATGTCGATGCCGCGCGAGACCACCGGCTCGACCCATACGAACGCGTCGAGATCGCCTTTTGCGAACAGCGCAATCTGCTCGGCCGCCGGCACGTTCTCGATCTTGATCCTGTCTTTCGGCAGCTTGAAATGATCGATGTAACGATCAAAACCATAGTGGGCAACCGAGCCGTGGATCAACCCGACCCGCTTGCCCACGAAATCCTCCGGCTTGGCGATGGTGTTGAGAGCGACGATCTTGATGTTGTCACCGGTGATCATGATGGCCGGGACGACGAGGTCGGCACCCTTCGCGACGAAGTTGATCATTGGAAAGGCTGCAGTCGTCGCCGTGTCCGCCTGCCCGGCCAGCAGCGCTTCGGTGCCAAGGAAGCCAACGTCGAAGATCACGATCTGGGCATCGATCCCGTGCTTGCGAAAGAGGCCCGCCCCGTCGGCCGTGAACAGGTTGGCGTAGCCCAGGTTCGCACCACAGGTAAAGCGAACCGGGGTGAGACCCTTAGCCTGCGCTCGCGCAATGCCGGGTCCGATCACCATGCCGGTGCTCAAGGCCCCGCCAAGCGCCAACGCCGATCCAAGAAAGTCACGTCGTTTCACTGTCGTTCTCCTCGTCTAGTGGTCAGGCACGGACATCGGAATGGATTGGGGCCGGGAGGGCTGCGGAGGCCACGCGACCCGGTAATGACGCGCAGCGGTGCGCGCCATGATCGCTTCGCGCTCGTCGCCACGCAAGCCGATCTGGTCGAGCGTGGACTCGAGTGCCTCCACCCACACCGCGTAATGCGCGCTGATGGTGGACACCGGCCAGTTGGTCGCAAACATGACGCGCTGCGGCCCGAAGGCATCCACGAGCGTCCTCACGTAAGGCAGCACGGACGCGACCGACCACTCCACGCCGGCCCGCTCCACCAGCCCGGAACACTTGACGACGGCGGGCGTCTCGCGTGCCCAGGCCCGGATTTCCGCGGCCCACGGCTCCAGCTGGCCGGTCATGACTGCCGGCCGGCCGCCGTGGTTGAGCACCACGCGCAGCCCCGGATAGTTGCGCAGGAACGCGCGGGCGCGGCCGAGGTCATCCACCCGATGAAGCACGTCGACCGCGACATCGCGAGCTTCGAACAGGCGAAACGCGTAGCGACTGCGTGGATCGGTCAGCCAGTCGCCACCAAAGGTGTCTGCGGGCAAGGGGCGAACACCGACGAATTTCGCTTGCTCCTGGTACGTCGCCAAAACGCTGTCGAGTTCAGGGTCGAAGAGGTCGCACCATGCCACGACGCCTCGCAACTGGTCGCTGTTCTTTGCGGCGTCGAGCAACCTGCGGCTCTCGTCCCTGTTGTGCAGCGCCTGCACGACGATCGCTCCGCCGACGCCGCCGCGCGCCCGGCTCGCGCGCAGGTCGTCCTCAGTGAAGTCGCGATCGAGGGCGGCGATCTTGCGGCACATCCAGAAGTCGTCGTCACTGCGCCGCCACAGGTGGACGTGCGCGTCGAGGTAGGGCATGCGCCCCCCGGCCTCGGCCTGATGGGGCGTTGCGATCGTCACGCCATCCCCACTTGCGGCAGGGGTTCGCGGCGCGCGTCGTCGGGACGGCTGGCGATCATGTCCGACAGCTCGCGGCGCACGCCTGCATACGCCGGATCGTCGAAGCGATTGTCCATTTCGTCCGGATCCAGAACGAGGTCATAGAGTTCGCCAGCGCCGGAGTTCAACTCGAGCGTGAGCTTGTGGCGGTGCGTGCGCACAGTCCGCAGCGCGAGATCGACGCCGCAGCGCGATGCCCGAAGCTCCCACTCGTTGTACGCGAAATCGCGGGTTTCCCGATCGCCCTCGAGCAGCGGGCGCAGGCTGGTCGAATGCGTGCCTTCGGGCAGCGTCGTGCCGGCGTAGTCGCAGAACGTCTGCGGCAGATCGAGCGTGGAAACGGGCTCACCCACTACTTTGCCCGCCGGGATGCCTGGACCCTCGAACAACAGGCCCACGCGCAACAGTCCCTCGTAGGCCATCGGCCCCTTCAGCAGGAGGCCGTGGTCGCCCAGCCAGTCGCCGTGGTCGGTCGAGTAGACCAGCAGCGTGTTGCCGTCGAGGCCCAGATCGCGCAGCGCGATCCGGATGCGCCCGACCTGATGGTCGATGAGCGAGATCATTCCGTAGTAGTTGGCGATCAGCGCCCGCAGTTGCGCGTCGGTCTGGCGCGGCGTGCGGGAGAATTTCTCACGGAAGCCGCGCAGCTCGGCATTGCTCATCTGCGGCACCCCTTCGAGCGCGGCGCGATGCCACCACGGGCGGCGATCGAGGTCCAGCGTGCGGTGGACCGGCAGGTCGACGTCGTCGGGATCATGCAGCCGGCACCATGGTTCGGGCGCGTCGAAGGGATGATGGGGATCGGGAAACGATGCCCAGAGACAGAAATCCTCCGTGCGGTGCTCGCGCAGGAAATCGATCGTGCGGTTGCCGATCCAGGTTGAGTTGTGCCAGGCCACCGGAAGTGCGGAGTTCCAGGTCTGGGTTGCGTCGGTCAGTGGCGGCAGCGCCGTTTTGTACATCGCGGTGAGAGCGTCGCCTTGCCCGCCGGCGTGATACCAGCGCTCGTAGTGGTGGCCACGCGGCGGATGCATCGGTGGAAAGTGATTGTGGCCTTCGAGCATCAGCTCGACATGGTCGAAACCCATGTAGGGCCCGCTCCAGTCGGCACCAAAACTGGCGCTGCTCTCGCGACACTCGGGCGTACCGGTCGGCGCAAACGTGTGCGACGTCGTGAAGTGGGCCTTGCCGATCAGTGCTGTCGCGTAGCCCTTGCGCGCAAGCATTCCGGCAAATCCGCGTTCGCCGACTGCAGGCGGCAGGTCGATGCCGTTGTCCGATACTCCATGCGTTCGTGGCAGCAGTCCGGTGAGAATCGACGATCGCGAGGGCTGGCAAACGAGATTGGGCGTGATGCATGCGTCAAAACGCGTTCCGGCTGCGGCCATCGCGTCGAGATGCGGGGTACGCACCCGGCGGCCTTCGAAGCCATAGCAGTCACCGCGCTGTTGGTCGGAGGTGAGGAAGACGATGTTCAATGCGCCCGTCCGTTCATTCAGGTTGGATGCCGGCGGCCTTTACCACGGCCGGCCAGCGTTTCAGCTCGTCCTGCAGCATCAGTGCGAAGTCGTTCGGCGTGGCGCTTACCGAGGTATCCATCCCGATCGAGGCCAACTTTTCGACCACCGCAGGCTGCCGCATGATTTTCAGCAACTCGTCGTGCAGGCGAACGATCACCAACTGAGGGGTACCGGCGGGTGCTGCAATGCCTTGCCACTGCCCTGTCTCGAAGCCGGGAAATCCGGACTCAGCCACCGTCGGTACGTCGGGCAGCACGTTCGACCGTGCGTTTCCCGTGACCGCCAGCGCTTTCAACTTGCCTGCCTTGATATGGGGCAACGCCGGTGCCATGCCGACCATGCCCAGCTTGACCTGCCCGCCCAGTACGTCGAGGATCGCCTGGCCACCCCCTTTGTACGGGATGTGGACGACATCGATGCCACTCTTCAGCTTGATGATTTCGAAACCGAGATGCTGCGGACTGCCGGTGCCCGGCGACGCAAACGCAAGCTCCTTCGGATGCGCTTTCGCATAGACGACCAGCTCCTGCAGATTGCTGACCGGCAGCGACGGGTGGGCCACGAGTACGTGCGAGCCGCGTCCCAGCAGCGTGATCGGGACGAAGCTTGTCACCGGATCATGCCGCAACATTTTTACGGTCGACGGGAAGATCGTATTGGTGTCGACGAACATCACCAGCGTGTAGCCGTCGGGCGCGGCGGCCGCAACAACCTCCGTGCCGAGGAGGCCGGCCGCGCCGGGACGGTTCTCGACCACCACCGGTTGCCCCAGCGCCTCCGACAGCGGTTGCGCCAGCGTACGCGTGACCACGTCGGTGACCCCGCCGGGCGCATGCGGCACGATGATCTTGACCGGCTTGAGCGGCCACGCCTGCGCCGCCGCCGAAGATGCGAACGTCGCCGCAACCATGGCGACAAAGGCCGTGGCAACGATCGCGGTCCGGTGCATGGCGTCTCCTCCTTGATGCTGCGTTCGGGGCACCGCTTCCTCGTCGGGCGGGTCGGCGCGTGCCGGGGATATTCCGATGATTCTGACATCGCGGCAGCCCTCCGGCTACCTGCGGGAGGTCGATATCAGTTATTCTCTTCAAGAATATCAGGACGAACAGGATTCCCATGGAGCTTGACGCCCTCAAGACGTTCCTGCACGTCGCGGCAACCGGCAGCTTCTCGCGCGCCGCCGCGCTCGAACGCTCGACGCAGTCCGGCGTCAGCAAGCGCATCGGTACGCTCGAGCACGAACTCTCGGCGCGCCTCTTCGAGCGTACCGGCCGCGGCGCGCGGCTGACTGACGCCGGTCGCCTGCTGCACCCGCGCGCCGAGGCTTTGACCGCCGAGGCCGATGGCCTCGCCGACCTGATCAGGGGCGGGCGCGATATGCCCCGTGGCAGCGTGCGCGTCGCGGTCCAGCCGTCGATAGGATGGCCTCTGATGGGCGATCTCGTCTCGGCCACGCAAGCACGCTACCCAGGCATCCGCCTGCAGATTGCGGAGGGCACCACCGGGCAGATCGAGGAATGGCTCACCGATGGGCGTCTCGACCTGGGCGTGCTGTCGACTGCGCCGCCACACGTCGATGCGCAACCGCTGTTCGTCGTCCCGACGCTGCTGGTGGGTCGGGCGGGCGACCCTGCGCTACGCCGCGTCTCGCTGCCGTTTGCCCACCTCGCCCCGCTGCCCATCGTGATTGCCACGATGCCCAACGGTGGGCGCCTGCTGATCGAAGAGGAGGCGCGTCGGCGTGGCATCACGCTCAACGTCGTGCTGGAAGTCAATTCAATCCACCTGATCAAGCGTCTGGTTGCGCGCGGCGGTTGCTACACGCTGGCGTCGCCGCCCTCGGTCGCGGCCGAAATCGCAGCGGGCGAACTTGGCGCCGCCCGCATCGTACGACCCCAGCTCCTGCAGACCTTCTATCTCGCCATCGGTGGACGGCGCCCTGCCGGTGCAGCCGTCAACGCGGTGGCGGCAATCATCCGCGAACTGACGACGCCACGGGGCCGGGGACAACATGCGCGCTGAAGGACCTCGCGCATACACACCTTCGCGGCTGCCTCCCAGTTCCGGTGCGCTCGGAATACATCTGGAAGTCCGTACAATGCGGGGTTTCGCGATCCGCCGCGCAATCGTGCGGCACACCAGCCCATGCCCCTCTTCGCCCTGACGATCTTTGCCAGCGCGTTCCTGCTGTTCCTGGTCCAGCCGATCATCGCCAAGCAGGTCCTGCCATGGTTCGGTGGCTCGGCCGCCGTCTGGACGACCTGCCTCGTTTTTTTCCAGACGACGTTGCTGGCGGGTTATGCCTACGCCGACTTCTCGGTGCGGCGACTCACGCCGCGCACGCAGGTCAAGGTGCATGTCACGTTGCTGGTGTTGAGCCTCGCGGTACTGCCGATCGTGCCGGGTGCGTTCTGGAAACCTGCCGGCGACGAGAATCCGATCTGGCTGATCCTCGGGCTGCTCACCGCCACCATCGGCCTGCCGTATTTCCTGCTGTCGACCAGCAGCCCGCTGTTGCAGGCGTGGTTTTCGCGCCTCTATCCCGGGCGCAATCCTTATCGCCTGTTTGCGCTATCCAATGTCGCATCGCTGCTCGCCTTGCTGGGATATCCGTTCCTGCTCGAGCCGTGGGTGGCCACGCGAATGCAGGCCTGGGGCTGGTCGGCGGGGTACGCCTTATTTGTCGTGCTGGCCTCGTACGCTGCCATTTCGAGCCTGCGCGCAACGCACTTTGCGCCGGTAGCGGCCGCGGTCGATGCCGACGCAGACGAAGACCCACCCACTTGGGCGCGGCAGATGCTGTGGTGCACGCTGGCCGGCA
>JANMCS010000566.1:0-2407 GCA_031361405.1 Betaproteobacteria bacterium | reverse complement strand
GTTGAGGAGCGCAATCGCGATGGCCACGCGTTGGCGCATGCCGCCGGAAAACTGGTGCGGATACGCTTCGAGGCGCGCGTCCGGCGAGGGGATGCCCACGCGCACCAGCGCTTCACGCGCCCGGGCGCGTGCAACGTCCTTGCCGACCGCCTCGTGCGCCAGCACCGCCTCGATCATCTGCACGTCGATGCGCAGGACCGGGTTCAGCGTCATCATCGGGTCCTGGAAAATCATCGCCACGCGGTTGCCGCGCATGTGCCGTAACTGCTCGGCATTCAACGCGCGCAGATCGGTGCCGTCCAGCACGATCCGGCCTTCGACGATGCGCCCGGGCGGATCGATCAGGCCCATCAGCGAATAGCCGGTCATCGACTTGCCGGAGCCGGATTCGCCGACCAGGCCCAGCACCTCGCCGCGGCCGACGGTGAACGACACGTCGTCCACCGCCTTCACCACGCCCGCCTTCGTGAAGAAATGCGTGCGCAGGCCTTCGACGGTAAGTACCGGTGCGGTCATCCAGTACCTACTTCTGCAGGCGGGGATTCAGCACGTCGCGCAACTGGTCGGCGACGAGATTGATGCTGACAATGGTGAGCAGCAGCGCCACGCCGGGGAAGAAGCTGATCCAGTACTTGCCCGACAGCAGGTATTGATACCCGTTGGCAATGAGCAGCCCCAATGAAGGTTCGGTGATCGGCAGTCCCAGTCCGAGAAAGGACAGCGTGGCTTCCAGCGCAATGGCGGCAGCCACCTGCACGGTGGCCACGACGATCATCGGCGGCAGGCAGTTGGGCAGCAGATGGCGAAACACGATGCGCATGGGCGACAGCGCGAGGCAGCGCGCGGCTTCCATGTATTCCTTGCGCTTTTCGACCAGCGCCGCGCTGCGCACGGTGCGCGCGTAATAGGCCCACTGGATCGTGACCAGCGCCGCAATCACCTTGCCCGTCCCCTGCCCCAGCACGGCGATCAGGATCAGCGCGATCAGGATCGCGGGGAACGACAACTGGATGTCGACGATCCGCATGATAAGTGTTTCGATCTTGCCGCCGAAATAGGCGGCCGCAAGTCCCGCCGAAAGGCCGATGATCAGCGCGAGCACCGTGCTGGTCGTGCCCACGGCCAGCGAAATGCGCAGACCGTAGAAGATCGCCGACAGCATGTCGCGCCCTTGGTCGTCGGTACCCAGCCAGAACGTCCCGCCGGAGGGCGAGGCGGAACCGGGCGGCAGGCGCCCTTCCATCACGTCGAGCTGGGCGAGATCGTAGGGATTCTGTGGCGAGATCAGCGGCGCGAAGATTGCTGCCAGCACGATGACGACCAGCATGCCCAGGCCCACCACTGCCACCGGATTGGACAGGAAATCGGCCGCCACGCGATGCAGCGGGCTCTCGGCCGCGCGCTCGACGGGGGCGGCAGATGCCACGCGCAGCACGGTGCTCATCCTTTGCTGTCCGTCAGCCGCACGCGCGGATCCAGCGCGGAATACAGCACGTCGACGACCAGGTTGATGAAGATGAAGAGCGTGACGATCACCAGCAGATAGCTCACGATCACCGGGCGGTCCAGCAGGTTGATCGAATCGATCAGCAGCTTGCCCATGCCGGGCCAGGCGAACACGCTTTCGGTGACGATGGCAAAGGCGATCACGCTGCCGAACTCCAGGCCGATCACGGTCACGATCGGGATCAGGATGTTGCGCAACACGTGCACGCCGATCACGCGGCGGTTGGACAGGCCCTTGGCGCGCGCGAACTTCACGTAGTCCTGCAGCAGCGCTTCGCGCGTGCCGGCGCGCGTGAGGCGTATCAGCAGCGCCAGCTTGAAGAGCGCCAGGTTGGTGGCCGGCATGATCAGGTGACGCAAACCTTCCCAGCTCAGGAACGATACGGGAATCAGCCCGAACAACAGCGTGGTCGGCCCCCGCCCGTTCGACGGCAGCCAGCCCAGCATCACCGAGAACACCATGATCAGCATGAGGCCGACCCAGAACGTGGGCAGCGAGAAGCCGAGGATCGAGCCCGCCATAATCGACCGGCCGGCGACGCCGTTGGGCTTCAGGCCCGCCCACAGCCCGAGCGGGATGCCGAGCGTGACCGCGATGATCATCGCCGCGATGGCCAGCTCCATCGTGGCCGGCATCCGCTCGAGGATCAGCCCCAGCGCCGACGTGGCATGCACGAACGAGCGGCCGAGGTCACCCGTGAGCGCCCCCTTGAGGAACACGAGGTATTGTTCCCACAGGGGCTTGTCGAGCCCCAGCGCTGCAATCGCGCGCTCGCGGTCGATCTGATCGGCCTGCGGATTGATCAGGATGTCGATCGGATTGCCGATTGCATACACGCCCACGAACACGAGCATGGACATGATCAGCAGCACGACCACGCTCTGCATGCTGCGGCGGATG
>JANMCS010000534.1:0-2276 GCA_031361405.1 Betaproteobacteria bacterium | reverse complement strand
GCAAAACGGGCGGCCGCGGCCGCCCGTTTGACGTTGCAACGATGGCCTACACCCGCCGCTTGTACTCGCCGGTGCGGGTGTCGATCTCGATCTTGTCGCCGGTGGTGACGAAGAGCGGCACTGCCACTTCAAAGCCGTTGGCCAGCTTGGCCGGCTTCATGACCTTGCCCGACGTGTCGCCCTTGACTGCGGGTTCGGTGTACATGACTTCACGGTCGACGGTGTTGGGCAGCTCCGCCGAGATGGCGCGGCCTTCGTAGAACGTGAGTTCGCACGGCAGGCCTTCCTCCAGGTAGTTGAGCGCGTCGCCGAGGTTGTCCTTCTCGACGTCGAACTGGTTGAACTCGTTGTCCATGAAGACGTACATCGGGTCGGCGAAGTAGGAGTAGGTGACTTCCTTCTTCTCGAGCTGCACCGTTTCGAACTTGTCGTCGGCGCGATACACCGTCTCGGTGCCGCTGCCCGACAACAGGTTCTTGAGCTTCATCTTGACGACCGATGCGTTGCGGCCGGACTTGGTGAACTCGGCCTTCTGCACGACCATCGGATCCTTGCCGACCATGATGACGTTGCCGGCGCGCACTTCCTGAGCGATTTTCATGTCGATTCCTGCGTGTACGGCGGCCGGGTGCCTGCTGGAGGCGCTCCGCCGCAATGGGGGTAGGTGTTCGGGAAACCCATAATTATAAACGATTTTCGCAGTAATTGACCAGCTGGGTGCCCAAGTCGGTGTCGGCGGCAAGATGGTCGGCCCACGCGTGCCCGTGCCGGCGCAGCGTGGGCAGCGCCGCGAGCAGGTCGGGCCAGGCCGAGACCACCATGTCCGCATTGCCGTCGTTCCAGCCGTACCAGAAGGCGCGCTGCGTGGCGCGTACGTCATCCGGCAGTCCCGCCTCATAGCGCGTGAGGAACGCGTCCATTTTGGCGAGGTGGGCGTCCTCGTCCTGCGGATAGAGTTGCCAGACGAGCGGGCGGGCGGCCCATTGCGCGCGCACCAGCGAGTCTTCGCCGCGCACGAAATTGAGGTCGCACTGCCACAGGCGCCGGTCAAACGTGTCCTGGTCGACCATCGGCAGCACGGCGATCGTCAAGGCGCCGCGCGTGCAGGTCTGCCCAAGGTGCGGCACCGCGCCGCCGGTGAAGCGATCGAGCTCGGAGCGTGCGATGCCTTCCGGCACGAGGCACACGACGGGGTGGTCGCCTTCCGCCCAGGCGTCGAGCAGTCCCGGCAGCGCCGCATTGGCGTAGCAGAAGAGGCTGACTAGCGCGGTGCCAGGCGTGGCGTCGACGCCGGCGGCGTGCAGAAGTGTGGCGCGTGACGTGGCATGCGCCGTGGCCGCATCGCGCCGCGCCAGCAGTCCCGCTTCGCGCAACAGGCCGCCCGACCGCGGCGTGAATCCGGGAAACCAGAACGTGCGCATGAGCGGCAGTCGCGGATGCGGCGAGGGCAGGCCGTGCGAGGCGTCGATCCACGGCTCGGCCGACAGATATTCCAGCACGATCCACGCGGGCGGACGCGCGGCGGCGGCCATGTGTTCTACGTAGGCATCGGGCAGGCCGCAGCCGAAGCCCTCGACCACCACGTCCGCGGGCGTGGCGGCGGCCGCGGCCGCATCGTCCAATGGCCGCACGCGCACGCCCGACACGCCCCAATCGTCGATGTCGGGTGTCATCGTAGGTGCAATCCGCGCCAGCGTGCGTACATCGTCGATCCACAGGGTGACCGCCAGGCCGTGCTCGCGCGCGAGTTGGCGGGCCAGGCGCCAGCACACGCCGGCATCGCCGAAGTTGTCGACGACCCGGCAGAATATGTCCCAACGGATGGATGGGCTCATCGCACCTCACCTGACTTTGCAATCGCCAAATCTGCCCCCATTATCGCAATCTGGCGGCGTTGTGCCCCGGATGTCGTGCAAAGGAACCAGGATGCTTGGAGCGCTGACCATCGATGTCGTGTCGGATGTCGTCTGCCCGTGGTGTTACATCGGCAAGCGGCGGCTGGAGGACGCGCTGGCGCAATTGCGCGCGGCCGATCCCGACCTGCCGGTACAGGTGCGCTGGCATCCGTTCCAGTTGAATCCGGACCTGCCACCCGAGGGTACCGACCGGCGCCATTACCTCGAGCAGAAATTTGGCGGACCGGCGCGCGCCAAGGAAGTCTACGCGCGGGTTGAGGCCGCGGGCGCCACGGTGGGCATCCCGTTTGACTTCGCGGCGATCGAACGCCAGCCCAATACGCTGGACGCGCATCGGCTGCTCGCGTGGGCGCAGTCGCG
>JANMCS010000473.1:0-2552 GCA_031361405.1 Betaproteobacteria bacterium | reverse complement strand
GCGTGCTCTACGACCTCCTGGGCCGCACCGTCCAGCGCGACAGCCGCGCCTCGACGGTCGAGAACTTCATGGAGCGCTATCACGTCGACCGCGGGCACGCGCAGCGCGTGGCAGCGATGGCGAAGGGGCTCTACCTGAAGGCAGCGCGCGCGCCCAGCCCGGAGGTGGCGCAGCGGCTCGAGTGGGCCGCGTTGCTGCACGAAGTCGGCAACACCGTCTCGCACATCGGCTACCACAAGCACGGCGCCTACATCCTCGAGAACGCCGACATGCCGGGCTTCTCGGCACAGGAACAACGGCAGCTTGCAATGCTGGTACTGGGCGGCCGCGGCGGGTTGGCCAAGGCCGCGCAGGTGCTGGCCGATCCCGATTTTGCCGCGCAGCTCCTGTCGCTGCGGTTGGCCGTGCTGTTCCATCACGCGCGCCGAGCGATCGACGCGCCGCGCATCGCGCTCGCGATGGGCCGGCCCATCCGCTTCGGCGTCGCCGCGCGCTGGCTCAAGGCGCACCCGCTGACCGCGCACCTGCTGGAAAAGGAACGCTCGGAGTGGTCCGCCTTGAAACGCCCGTGGAGTTCCACGCGCTGATGGTCGTGACGCCAAAGCTTTCCGCGTAACACCCGCGGCGTCGTCGGGCCGGCAGCGCCGTTGCGCGCGGCGGTGTTCACATTTTCGTCACGCAACCTTCATGGTGGCGTCGCATCGCATCCCTAGAGTTCGGTCATCGCCTGCGCCATCCAGGAAATGCCGATGAGTCCGCCACGCGATCTGCGGGACCTGGCCTCGAGCTTCGCGGCGCCCACGGGTCCCGACACCGACCTCGATGAGGTCGAGAAGCTGCGCTTTCGCGCCATCTTCATATCGGATACCCATCTCGGCACGCCGGGCTGCCAGAGTGTGCGCCTGCTCGACTTCCTGCGACGCACGGAATCGGACTATCTCTACCTGGTCGGCGACATCATCGACGGGTGGCAGTTGAAGCGCCGCTGGTTCTGGCACCAGACGCACAACGACATCGTGCAGAAAGTGCTGCGCAAGGCCCGCAAGGGCACGCAGGTCTGCTATGTGCCCGGCAATCACGACGAGTCGGCGCGGCACTACGCGGGGCTCGATTTCGGCGGCATCGTCATTCGCACCGAGGTGGAACACACGACGGCGGACGGGCGCCGCCTGCTGGTCACGCACGGCGACCTGTTCGATGCCGTCGTGCAGTGCGCGCGCTGGCTGGCGCTGCTCGGCGACGTGCTGTACTCGTTCACGCTGAGGCTCAACCAGCACTGGAACACGCTGCGTGCGCGGGTCGGCCTGCCGTACTGGTCACTGTCCCAGTTCCTGAAGCACAAGGTCAAGAATGCGGTCAGCTACATCGGCGCCTTCGAGGACGCGCTGGCGCGCGAAGCGAGGAGGCGCGGCTTCGACGGCGTGGTGTGCGGACACATCCATCAGGCCGAGATCCGCGATATCGACGGCGTTCTGTATTGCAACGACGGCGACTGGGTCGAGAGCCTCACCGCGCTGGTCGAGGATTTCGACGGCCGGCTGTCGATCCTGCGCTGGCACGACGTCGTGAGCCGCGGCGTCACCCCTGCCGGCCCCATCGCCAATGTCGCCACCGCCAATGTCGCCACCGTCGGAGCATAAGCCCATGAGCACACTTGCCGCGCGGGTGGCCGCCAGACTCGAGGCCCGCGCCGCCACGACCGCGCTGCAGGTGCGGGCGCTGCGCATCCTCATCGTCACCGATGCGTGGGTACCGCAGGTCAACGGCGTAGTCACGACGCTAAGCAACACGATCCGCGAACTCGAAGCGCTGGGCCATACGGTCGGCACGATCACGCCGGGACCGTTTCGCACGGTGCCGTGCCCCACCTATCCCGACATCCGCCTGGCGGTCATGCCCGGCCGCCGCGTTGCGCGGATGATCGAGGATTTCGCGCCCGACGCCGTGCACATCGCCACCGAAGCGACGCTGGGCTGGGCCGCGCGACGCCATTGCCTGCGCACGGGCCGCCCGTTCACGACGGCCTATCACACCCAGTTTCCGGAATACGTCCATGCCCGTTCGCGAATGCCGCGCGCGTGGACCTATGCACTCATGCGCTGGTTTCATGCACCGTCAAGCTCCGTCATGGTGGCCACGCCGGACATGGAGCAACGGCTGGCGCAGCGTGGGTTCGCGAACCTGGCGCGATGGTCGCGCGGCGTGGATACGGCGCTGTTTCGTCCCGGTGCCCGCGATGACTTCGCTGGCCACCGGCCGATCTTCGTCTATGTCGGCCGCGTATCCGTTGAAAAGAACATCGAATCGTTTCTCGCGCTCGATCTCCCCGGCACCAAGTGGGTGGTCGGCGACGGTCCGGCGCGCGCAGAACTTGAGCAGCGTTTCCCGTTCGCCAAGTTCTTCGGCATGAAGTCGGGGGACGAACTCGCCTGGCATTACCGGCAGGCCGATGTGTTCGTGTTCCCCAGCCGCACCGACACGTTCGGTCTGGTGCTGATCGAGGCGATGGCGAGCGGCACGCCGGTAGCAGCGTATCCGGTGGTCGGCCCCAT
>JANMCS010000405.1:0-10904 GCA_031361405.1 Betaproteobacteria bacterium | reverse complement strand
TGCGAGCGCGCGTCGAGGCGGTTGTAGTCGAACTGCATCGACGGTTTGGCCAGCTCGCCGCGCTCCCACGGCTTGGGTGGGTCGAAGCTTGCGCAGCCGGCCAGCGACAGCGCAATTCCAAGTGCGATCAACGCGCGCATGACTTTGCTTTCCTTCATTTTGCGGCGGCGGCCAGCAGCACCTTCACGCGGTCCTCGAGCGGCCCGCGGGAATCGTCCGTGAAGCCGCGCTCGACGTAGCTCACGTTGCCGCGGGCGTCGATCAGGTACGAACTCGGCATGCCCTGAACGGCGAATGCGGCGGGCGTCGTTCCGGCCTCATCGTACACAACCGTGAAAGTGGCCGGGAGCAACGCCAGGAACTTGTCGGCATCCGCGCGTCTCTTGTCGACGTTGATCGCGACGACGGTGAAGCCCTTCGCACCGTACTTCTGCTGCATCTCGTTCATCCACGGAAACGAGCGGCGGCACGGTCCGCACCACGATGCCCAGAAATCGACGTAGACCACTTTGCCCCGCAGCTTGTCGAGCGCGACGACGTCGCCCTTGGCGGTGGGCAGCGCGAAATTGGGCGCCGGGGCACCCGCGTCGACGGCATGGACGGGCGTCACGGCGAGGGCCAGCGCGGTCACCAAGGCGAGGCGGGGAATGAAATGAATTTTCATGACATTGGCATTATGCCCGACCGCATTGCACCATGGAATAGCGGTCCGTATCGCGGCGAACAGCGCAGGTGTCCCTTGGATTCCCGCAGGCGAGGCTACAGCCTCGCCTGAGCGCCATGGTCCGCTCGATCGTGTAGGCGAGGCTTCAGCCTCGCGCCAATGCCATCGGCCATTCGCGCCTGCCGTGGGCCGGTCCCGCGAGGCTGAAGCCTCGCCTAAGGGCCTTTACGTCGACAGAGGAATCACAACGCGTTGAGCTTTTCGACCAGTGCGGCGATCTTGTCGGGGCTGTCGACCTTGCGCATGCGGTCGACCAGCGACTTGACGGCGGCCACTTCCGAAGTGAGCACTCGCTGTTTCACCGTGAGAAGGTGGGCGGGGTGCATCGAAAAATTGCGCAAACCCAAGCCCAGTAGCAGGCGCGTCAGCAGCACCTCGCCCGCCATCTCGCCGCACACCGCGATGGGTACGTTGGCCTTGTTGGCGGTGGTGATCGCCAGCGACAGCAACCGGATCACGGCCGGGTGCAGCGGATCGTAGAGATGCGCCACCGCCTCGTCGGCACGGTCGACCGCCAGCGTGTACTGGATGAGATCGTTGGTGCCGATCGACAGGAAATCGAGCCGCGACGTGAACGCATCCATCGCGATGACGGCCGCCGGGATCTCGATCATCCCGCCCACTTCGATCTCGTTGTTGAAGGGCACACCCTGGTCGCGCAGGCTTTCCTTGGCGAGCTCGATGGTGGCGAGCGTCTGGTCGATCTCGGACGACGACGCCAGCATCGGCACCAGGATGCGGATGTTGCCGTAGTGCGACGCGCGCAGGATGGCCCGCAATTGCGTGATGAAAAGCCGCGGCTCGGCGAGGCAAAAGCGCACGGCGCGCAATCCGAGCGCAGGATTGGGCGCCACGCGCGCCAGGCCATCGAGGCCTTCCTTGTGCTTGTCGGCGCCCAGGTCGAACGTGCGGATGGTGACGGGAAAGCCATGCATGCCCTGCGCCACGGCGCGATAGGCCTCGAACTGCTCGTCCTCGGTGGGCAGGCCTTCGCGATTCAGGAACAGGAATTCGGAGCGGAACAGGCCCACGCCGGTGGCGCCGTTCTCGAGTGTCTGCGCGAGATCCTCGGGCAACTCGATGTTGGCGTGCAGTTCGACATGATGGCCGTCGATGGTCTCCGCGGGTTTCAGCCGCAGCCGCTTCAGTTTTTGCCGCTCGAGATCGAGCTGGCTTTGCTTCAGCCGGTATTCGGCCAGCACCGCACGATCGGGGTTGACCACCACCACGCCGGCGTGACCGTCGACGATCAGCATCTCGCTGTCGCGGATCAGCTGGCGCGCGTTATGCGTGGCCACCACGGCGGGCACGTTGAGACTGCGCGCGACGATGGCCGTATGCGACGTGGCGCCGCCAACGTCGGTGAGGAATGCGCCGTAGTGATGATTCTTGAACTGGATGACGTCGGCGGGCGAGAGGTCGTGCGCGACCAGGATGGTCTGCTCCTCGGCCACCGCCGCGGGCAAGGTGCCCGGCTTGCCCAGCAGGCGCTTCAACACCCGCTCACCCACCTGCACGATGTCGGACTTGCGCTCGCGCAGGTACGCGTCTTCGATCTGCTCGAATTGCTCGACCAGCACTGTGAGTTGTTGAGTAAGCGCCCACTCGGCGTTGCAGCGTTGCTCGAGGATGATCTTCTTCGGCACCTCGGACAGCGTGGGGTCGTTGAGGATCATCCAGTGCACATCGAGGAACGCGCCGAACTCGCCCGGCACATCGCCGCCGGTCATCGCCTGGTGCAGGCCTTCCAGCTCCTTCTGCACTTCCTTGACGGCGTTGGCAAAGCGCGCGATCTCGCCCTCGACCTGCATGGCCGGGATCGTGTAGTGCGAGACCTCGAGCGTGGCGTGCGAGACCAGCTGCGCGCGGCCGATCGCAATGCCGCCCGAGACGCCGACGCCGTGCAGCGCGAAGCTGACCATCATCGCGCGCGCTCCCGGCGCATTGACACTACGAGCGTTCGCCGAAGCCGTCGTGGAACAGCGCTGCGATTTCGCGCATGGCCTCGACTTCGTCCGGGCCGTCGATCTCGAGGCGCACCGTGGTGCCCACCGATGCGGTGAGCAGCATCACGGCGACGATATTGCGTGCGCTGGCACGCTTGCCCTTGACCACCAGTGACACGTTGGAGGTGAAGCGTGATGCGATTTTTACAATGCGGGCGCACGCGCGAGCGTGCAGGCCGAGTCGATTGATGATGGGAATGCTGCGAGTCTGCATGGGGCACCGCCACGGAAGAATGGTCGAGGAAGCCGCGACTCGATTGAAGCCGGGACATCCTGTTGGTCGCCAGTTTGGGCCAATGGTTCCGCACGCGTTCCTTTCCCCTTGTGACACAGGATGTTACCGGAACCGCGCGCGTCCTCGTCGAGGATGCCCATTAGATGTTGCGATTGTGCGATCGAACAGCAATGCTGCACTGCAATTATTGCCAGGCGTCGCTGCGGAGTGGACCCTTGCCCTGTAGGCGAGGCTTTTAGCCTCACGGAGAAGTTGGTGCGTTGAACCTGCGGGTGCGTTGAACCTGCGAGGCTGAAGCCTCGCCTACGGGACAAAGAGGACCGTCCGTTGTTACTGCCCTTCGCCGAAATAGTCGCCGATGAGCGCGACGATGGCGTTCATGGCATCGTCCTCGTCGGGGCCGTCGATCTCGATGACCACCTTGGACCCCTTGCCGGCGGCCAGCATCATCACGCCCATGATGCTCTTGGCGTTGACCTTGCGGTTGTTGCGCGACATCTGCACGTCGCTTTGATACTTCGCGGCGAGCTGCGTCAACTTGGCCGAGGCCCGCGCATGCAGGCCCAGCTTGTTGATGATCTCAACCTCGCGCTGCTGCATAGACCGGATCGATCTCGATGTGCAGCACGCCATCGCAGCCACCGGAGATGGCCTTCTTGATCAACGTGTCCATGCCCTTCACACGGTAAGTGAATGCCCGCACCAGCATAGGCAGATTGACGCCCGCAACGACTTCCACGCGGCCCGGCAGCAGCAGCTTGCCGGCCAGGTTGCACGGCGTGGCGCCGTAGATGTCGGAGAAGATCAGCACGCCGTCGCCGGTATCGAGCGCGCGGACGGCCTCGCGCGCGGCGGGCAGCAGGTTGAGTGGGTCGTCGCTGGCCGCGACCGACAGCGTCTCGAATTGCGGGGGCCGCGCGCCGAGCACGTGCGTGACTGCCTTCACCAGGCTTTCCGGCAGCGTGTCGTGCGCGATGATGAGGATGCCGATCATGGGGTGCGGGTGGGTTGGGGCGTGGTGCCACAAATCCGTAGCAAATCCTACGCCAAATGCGCGGCGGCGAGCAGGGTCTGCGTGTACGGCTGCTGGGGCGCGGCGAAGAGCGCCAGCGCCTCCCCCTGCTCCACGATGGCGCCATCCTTCATCACCAGGACGCGATGCGCCATCGCGCGCATTACGGCCAGATCGTGGCTGATGAACACATAGCTCATGCCGTATTTCACCTGCAGTTCGCCCAGGAGCTTCAGCACCTGCTGCTGCACCGATACGTCCAGCGCGGACGTGGGCTCGTCCAGCACCAGCAGCTCGGGCTTCAGGATGACCGCGCGGGCAATGGCGATGCGCTGCCGCTGGCCGCCGGAAAATTCGTGCGGGTAGCGGGTGAGCACATCGGCGATGCCGGACGCCTCGGACAGCCCCACTTCCGCCAGCATCGCCAGGATTTTGTCGCGTCGTTGCTGTTTGGAAAGCTCGGGCATGTGCAGCGCCACGCCTTCGCCCACGATCTGCTCCACCGTCATCCGCGGCGACAACGACGCAAACGGATCCTGGAACACCACCTGCATCCGGCGGCGCATCGCGCGCAAGGTGGCGCGGTCGGCGTTGTCGACGCGCTGGCCATCCAGCATCACTTCGCCCGATGCGATCGATTGCAGCGCCAGCAGCGCCATGCCCAGCGTGGTCTTGCCCGAGCCCGATTCGCCGACGATGCCGAGTGTTTCGCCACGCTTCAGTTGCAGCGTCGCGTCGCGCACGGCACGAAACACGTCCTTGCGGAACCAGCCCTTGCCGGAGACAAAATCCACGTTGACGTCTTTCGCCGACGCCAGGATCGGCGCGCTCGGCGCCAGCGGCTGCACGGCGCGCACGGGACGGCTGTTGATCAGCTTGATCGTGTACGGATGTTGTGGATGCGCGAACACGTCTGCAGTGGCACCCTGCTCCACCAGCTTGCCGCGCTCCATCACGCCCACGCGATGACTGAACCGGCGCACCAGGTTCAGGTCGTGCGTGATGAAGAGGATGGCCATGCCGTATTCGCGCTGCAGGTCGTCCAGCAAGGTGAGAATCTGCGCCTGGATGGTGACGTCGAGCGCCGTGGTGGGCTCGTCGGCGATCAGCAGCTTGGGCCGGCAGGCGAGCGCCATCGCGATCATCGCGCGTTGGCGCTGGCCGCCTGAAAGTTGATGCGGAAACGAGTCGACACGCTTCACCGGATCGGGGATGCCCGTGCGCGCGAGCAGATCGATGGCGCGGGCTTTCGCTTCCTTGGCGTTGAGCCCTTCGTGCAACTCCAGCACTTCGGCGATCTGGTTGCCCACGCGATACAGCGGGTTCAGCGCCGTCATCGGTTCCTGGAAAATCATCGCGATGTCGCGGCCGCGGATCGTCTGCATCTGGCGCGCGGTCTTGGCCAGCACGTTCTCGCCCTGGAAACGGATGGCGCCTTCGTAGCTCGCGGCCTCCACCAGCTTCAGGATCGACAGCGCGGTGACCGACTTGCCCGATCCCGATTCGCCGACCAGCGCGAATTTTTCGCCGGCGCCGAATGAAAACGAGACATGGTCGACGACACGCGAATCCCCGAAGTTGACGCACAGGTCGTCCACCGCCAGCATGGCCTTGTCATCCTGCATCATGGTGGTCATGATTTGCGCGTGTCGAAGGCGTCGCGCAGTGCATCGCCGATGAAGGTCAGCAGCAGCAGCGTCAGCACCAGCACCAGGAAGGTCGGCACGGCGATCCACCATGCATCGAGATTGTCCTTGCCCTGCCGCAGCAGGTCGCCCAGCGACGGCAGGTTGGGAACGCCGAGGCCCAGAAAATCGAGCGAAGCCAGGAACAGGATGGCGCCGCTCATCCGGAACGGCAGGAACGTGATCACCGGTGTCATCGAATTGGGCAGCAGGTGCCGCCACATGATCTGCCCGTTGGACAGGCCCATCGCGCGTGCCGCACGCACGTATTCGAGGTTGCGATTGCGCAGGAATTCGGCGCGCACGTAGTCGGACAGCCCGATCCAGCCGAACAACGCAAACACGATCAATAGCAATATCAACGACGGCGAGAAGATCGACGCGATGATGATCAGCAGGTAGAGCTCGGGAATCGCGTTCCAGACTTCGATGATCCGCTGCCCCGCCAGATCGACGCGGCCGCCGAAGTAGCCCTGCAGCGCGCCGATCAGGATGCCCAGCAGCATGCCCGCAGCGGTCAACGCAAAGCCGAACCACACGCTGACGCGAAAGCCGTAGACAAGGCGCGCCACCATGTCGCGACCGCTGTCGTCGGTGCCGAGCAGGTTTTCGCTGCTGGGCGGCGCAGGGGCCGGAGTGGGATTGAAGTAGTTGACGCTGTCGGCGGCATACGGGTTCACCGTGAACAGCGCCCAGTTGCCGGGCTTCGCGAAGACTTCGCGGATGTATGGATCATGCCAGTCCGTCGGCGTGAGGAAATCCCCGCCCAGCTTCGTCTCGGGCGGATTGTTCAACACCGGAAACATCCACTCGCCCTGGTATTTGGCGACCAGCGGCCGGTCGTTGCTGAACACTTCCGCCAAGGTGCTGATGGCGAGCAGGATCGCAAATATCCACAGCGACCAATAGCCCAACCGATTGCGCTTGAAGCGCGACCACGCGCGCTGGTTGGGCGAACGCGACGGGCCACGGCGCACCGCGTTCTCCGTTACCGGCACGTTGCTGTCGACGGCGATGTCCGCTGCCGTCATGTTCATTTGCCTGCTGCTCCGAACTGGACCCGCGGATCGACCACGACATACAGCAGGTCGGCGATCAGCTTCACCACCAGCCCGATCAATGTGAAGAAGTAGAGCGTGCCCAGCACCACCGGATAGTCGCGGCGGACGATCGATTCATAGCTCAGCAGGCCGAGCCCATCCAGCGAGAACAAGGTCTCGATCAGCAGCGATCCGGCGAAGAATGCGGCGACGAACGCAGCGGGCAGCCCGGTGACCAGCGGAATCAGCGCATTGCGGAACACGTGCTTGTACAGAACGCTGCGCTCGGAGAGGCCTTTGGCGCGGGCGACCAGCACGTACTGCTTGCGGATTTCCTCGACAAAGGTGTTCTTGGTCAGGAAGGTGACGACGGCGAAGCTGCCGATGGCATAGCACAGCAGCGGCAGTGTCAGATGCCAGAAGTAATCGACGATGCGGGCGGGCCAGCTCAGGCTGGCCCAGTTCTCGGACGTCAGGCCGCGCAGCGGAAACCAGTCGAGGAACGTGCCGCCGGCGAACACGACGATCAGCAGCACGCCCAGCGCGAAGCCCGGCAGCGCAAAGCCGAGCAGCGCCACCACGGTGGTGACCGTATCGAAGCGCGAACCTTCGCGCACCGCCTTGGCGATGCCGAGCGGAATCGAGACCATGTAGGCGAGCAGGAAGGTCCACAGGCCCAGGCTGATCGACACCGGCATCTTTTCCTTGATCAGCTGCCAGACGTCCTTGTTGTGCATGAAGCTCCTGCCAAGATCGAAGCGCGCGAAGCTCCCCAGCATTTCGAAGTAGCGGGTCAGCGGCGGCTTGTCGAAGCCATAGAGTTTCTTGATTTCCTCGATCTGCTTGGCATCGAGGTCGCGGCGGCCCGCAGAACCGGAACGGGCACCCTCACCTTGTGCGCTGGCGCGCATCTCAGCCACCAGTTGATCGACCGGACCACCCGGCACGAACTGGATGATCACGAAGACGACCGTCAGCACGCCGAGGATGGTGGGGATCATCAGCAGCAGCCGCTTGCCGATGTAGCTCAGCATGGCATCGCCATCAGCACGTGCGCATCCATCCGACGATCCTGTTCACTCGGTTTCCGCACTTTTGCTCCACCAGCTGCCCACGGCCCAGACCGGCCACTCCGCATTCTCGTCGATCGTGTAGTACTTGGGTTGCGTGGCGGGGATGCCGAACTTGTTCCAGTAGGACACCGAGTAGCCGGGGGCATAGAGCTGCGGCACCTGGTAGTGCCCGTGCGTGATCAGACGGTCGAGCGCGCGGCTGGCGTCGCGCAACTGGTCGTAGGTCTTGGCTTCCGCCATCGCGGTGAGCACCGCATCCACCGCCGGACTCTTCAACCCGCGGAAATTGCCGGAGCCCACCGTATCCGCCGATTTCGAGCCCAGCGTCTCGATATAGTCGATCGAGGACGGCAGCGCGAAGTCCTGCGTGCGGATGGTGATGGCGTCAAAATCGAAGGCTTCGAGGCGTTTGCGATACAGCGCGAAATCCACCGTGCGCGCTGTCATTTCGATGCCGAGCTTCTTCAGGTTGCGCTGCCAGGTGACCGTGCGGAACTGTGAGCCGCCCTGCGTCTCGAGGTACTCGAATGTGAACCTCTCGCCTTTGGCGTTGCGCAACACGCCTTCCTTGTCCACCGTCCAGCCGGCCTCTTCCAGCAGCGCCTTCGCCTTCTTCAGGTTGTCGCGCAGCGCGTTGGGGCCGGTGTCGGTACGCGGCGGCTTGTAGGGCATGCCGAAAACAGCGTCGGGCACCTTGCCGCGGAAGGGTTCGAGCAGGGCCAGCTCGCCCGGTGTCGGCAGGCCGACGGCCGCAAAATCGGAGTTCGAGAAGAGACTGTAGGAACGCCGACGCTCGTTGTAGAGATTGATCTTTTCGAAGTCGTAGCTCAAATCCAGCGCGTGACGCACGCGGATGTCCTGGAAGATGGGCCGGCGCAGGTTGAGCAGGTACGCCTGCATCCCCTTGCCCATGCCGTAGGTGAACGTCTTCTTGATGATGCGGCCATCGCGCCACTTGGCGCCGTCGTGCTGGCGCACCCATTGCTGCGGCACGAATTCCTGGATCAAGTCGAACTCGCCGGCCTTGAAGGCTTCCATGCTGACCGCGCGGTCGGCGTAGAGTCGGTAGACGATGCGGTCGAAATTGAATTGGCCACGGCGCACGCCGAGATCCTTCGCCCAGTAGTCCTTGTTGCGGACGAACTCGATGCCCCGGCCCGAGTCGGTGGAGGCGATCGTGTACGGGCCGCTGGTGATCGGGTACTCCGTGATCACCTCGTCGAAGAGCCTTTGCTTGCCGTCGGGTCCGGCGGTCCACTTGCGCGAAAACGCCGGGATCGCGGCCACGTTGAAAATCGTGTCGTCGGACTTGTCCTTCAGGTCGAAGCGGATCGTCCGCTCGTCGACAATCGTCGCACCCGCCACACCCTCAAGCGCCACGCGTACCGACGGCGCGGCGCCCTTGCTGACCATCATCTCGTACGAGTTCTTGATGTCCGCCGCGGTCACCGGGTCGCCGTTGTAGAAGCGCGCCATGGGATGGATGCGAAACGTGATCGAGGACTTGTCCGGCGGCACCAGCATTTCCTCCGCCACCACGCCATAGAGCGTGCCGGGTTCATCGCCGGAGCGCTCGGCCAGCGGCTCGAACATCAGGATCGAGACCCCGGTGGGCGAGCTGCCCTTCAGCGTGAACGGGTTGAATTTGTCGAAACTGGTGCGCCGATCGGGGTTGCCGAGGTAGGCAGTGCCGCCCTTAGGCGCATCAGGATTGACCCAGTCGAAGGCCGTGAAGCCGCGCGGGTATTTGGGCGGCTGACCATAGGACACGTAGGCGTGCGACCACGCGCCGAGGGCGGGCGTGGCCGCGACCGGCTCGGCCTTGGCGGGCGGGGTCACCGGCGTGACGGCCGCCGCACCATAGGCGGCGCCGCACAGGGCCAGGACGGCGAGGCGCAACAGGGTCGACAGGGATTTCATGGGCGTGGACCAAAAAGCCCGAGAGTGGCAATCATGACTTAACGGTGACTTAACGCGCTGGTAGGGCGGCCGCTCGTGACGGCGCGGCGCGATGATCCCCTTTCCCGGCCGGAAGCGCAATCAGGCCGGGCCGGACGGGGCAGCCAGCGCCCGCAGGAGCACGTCGGCAAAGAGACCCGCCACGTCGAAGCCCGACTGCTGGGTGATCTCCACGAAGCAGGTCGGAGACGTCACGTTGACCTCGGTCAGGCAGGGGCCGATCACGTCCAGGCCGACGATCAGCAGGCCGTCGGCCCACAGCTGGGGGCCGATCGTGGTGGCGATCTCGCGTTCGCGCGCCGTGATGGGCCGCGCTTCGCCGCGACCGCCGGCCGCCAGGTTGCCCCGCGTTTCGCCGGGCTTGGGGATGCGGGCCAGGGCGTAAGGCACCACTTCGCCGCCGATCACCAGCACCCGCTTGTCGCCGTCCAGAATTTCCGGCAGGTAGCGTTGCACCATCACCGTCTGCCGGCCATGGTGCGACACGGTTTCCACGATCACATTGCGATTGGGGTCCGCCTCGCCGATGCGGAAGATCGACGACCCGCCCATGCCGTCCAGCGGCTTGATGATCACGTCTTCGTGCTCGTCGATGAACTCGCCGATCAGCGCGGCATCGCGGGTGACGAGCGTGGGCGGAATGAAATCCATGAACTTCGTGATCGCCATCTTCTCGTTGTGATCGCGGATCGCCCGCGGTTTGTTGAACACGCGCGCGCCTTCGCGCTCGGCGTTCTCGAGCAGGTACGTCGCGTAGACGTATTCCATGTCGAACGGCGGATCCTTGCGCATGATCACGGCAGCGAAGTCGGCCAGCCGCCACGTCTGGGGCGTGCCCGCGTAATACCAGGCGTGGTCGTCGGCGTGCAGTTCGAGCGGGACCACACGGGCGCGGGTGACGCCCATTGTCCAGGCGAGGTCGCGCGGTTCCAGCGCGAATATCCGGTGCCCGCGGCGCGCGAGTTCGCGCATCATCGCAATGCTCGAATCCTTGTAGGCCTTGAGTTCTTGCAGCGGGTCGAGGATGAAGGCGAAGTCCATGCGTGGCGGCTGGAAGAACGGGTGGGATCGGCATCCTAACGCATTGCCGAAAATGACGGGACGGACCCACGATTTACCGTAGGCGGGGGTTAAGCGACGCGGGTGCTGCGCGAGGGCGTTCCTGCGTGG
>JANMCS010000378.1:0-2851 GCA_031361405.1 Betaproteobacteria bacterium | reverse complement strand
GACAGCGACAGGCCGCGGTGCCACAGCAGGATCGTTTCATCGTCGCGCTCGCGTCCCGGCTTGTGGCCGGCCACGATCTGGCCGAGCTCGGCGTGCAGCGTGTGTTCCGAAAGCTTGCCGGCATCGACGTGCGCGCGCAGGCTGCCGAACATGCCGGCCTTGCATTGTCCCCAATCGTCGACCACGAGCTTGCTCATGATGTCGGTCAACGACAATTCGATCGCACTCATCGTGCCGTAGGGCACGACGAATGCGCCCGGCTTGATCCACGCAGTCTGCAGCAGCGGCTCCGGTCGTTCGAGGCGGGAGGCTTCGACGACGATGTCCGCGCCGACCACCGTGGACTCCCAATCGACGGTGGTCACCACGGGCTTGCCCAGTTCCTGCGTCAGTCGCGTAGCGAGCGCATTGCGGCTCTCCGGCCGGCGCGAATGCACGCGAATCTCGTCGAAATCGAACAAGTGGTCGAGCAGCCGGATGTTCCAGTAGGAGGTACCACGCGCGCCAATGTGGCCGAGAATACGACTCGACTTGCGCGCCAGATATTTTGCGCCCAGCGCGGTTACCGCACCGGTGCGCATGTCGGTGAGACCTGCGGCATCGATGATCGCCAGCGGGCGGCCGGTGGCCGGGTCGAACAGGTTCAACAAGCCCATTTCGGACGGCAGCCCGCGCTGGTAGTTGTCGACGTAATCGCTGACGATCTTGACGCCGGCCAGCGCCAGCGGCGCGACATATCCGCGCAGTACATTGAAGTGGCCGCGAAACTGTGCGCCCGGCATCAGGTGCATCCGCGGTTCGATCACCGTCTGCCCGTTGCCCTGGGCGGCCAGGCCCGTCTCGACCGCGTCCAGGATCTCGTCGTTGGACAGGTTCAGCGCGGCGACATCCGGGCCGTTCAGATAGTCGATGAACAGTTCGTGGTGATCGGCGGGAGGATTCAACGCGGAACTTTCGGCGTAGGCAACACTAGGGTACGCGTGGTCATTCGACCTTGATGTCCGCGTGCTTGACGATCCTGGTCCATGGCGCAGTTTCCACGTTGATCATGGCGGCAAATTCCGCCGGCGCGTTGCTGGCGAGATCGGCGCCCAGCGCCGTCAGCTTGGCGCGAACCTCGGTCAGGGGCTGGGTCCGCACGGAGTAAACAGGTGAATCCTTTACGATGCCACCTGCGCGCCGGACATTGGCGTGCCTGGATGGGTCGAAGTCTAGCAGGAGCAGCGATGGACATGGATGGCCCGCGGATCGTTGGATTGCCGATGTACGATCCCCCGGAATTGCACGACACGGTGGACGCGTGGTGGCGCGGTGTTGCGCACGCCTTGCGACTTGAAGGCGTTGAGGGTGTTCCCGACGTGCTCGAACGCGGATTATCCCTTGACGCGCTGTGGACCTCTCCTCGCCTGCTGTTGACGCAAACTTGCGGGTTTCCGCTGCTGGGCGCGTATGCAGGACACTTGCAATATCTGGCGACGCCGCAATATGCGGCTGCCGGCTGCGTGGGCTCGAATTATTGCAGCTGGATCGTGGTGGGGGCCGACTCGACGGCCCGCGATCTGGAGGATCTGCGCGGCGCGCGCTGTTCGATCAACAGCCGCATTTCCCATTCTGGCTACAACGTGTTGCGGGCGCTGGTTGCGCCGCTGGCGCGTGACGGCGCGTTCTTCAGGTCCGTCAGCGTCAGCGGCGGGCACGCGGAAAGCCTGGCCCAGTTGGGACGCGGTGACGTCGACGTGGCAACGATTGATTGCATCACCTATGCGCTGTTGCGCCGCTGTCGACCCCGCGTGGTCGCTGCCACGCGCATTCTCGGCCGCGCCGCAAGTGCGCCCGGCCTGCCGTTCGCGACCAGGATCGGCGCCAGTCCCGCACTGGTGGGCAGGCTGCAGGCAGGATTGGCGCGGGCGATGCAGGACCCCGCACTGGCGACGGTTCGGTCTGCATTGCTGCTGACCGGCCTCGAGGTGTTGCCGGCCGGCAGCTATACCGCCATGGCGCAACTGGACGTCGCTGCGAAGCACCACGGCTATCACGAACTCGACTGACCAACGCTGCGGTGCATGTCGATGCCGAAGATTGCGCGACCGCGCTACCATCGGGTCCATGGGACCACTGACCGGATTGCGCGTGCTGGAGTTCGAGGCGATCGGACCCGGACCGTTCTGCGGCATGCTGCTGGCCGACATGGGCGCCGACGTGCTGCTGGTCGACCGCACCGCGGATCCCGGACTGGGACTCGACCGCGAGCGCTGGTACGACGTGATGATGCGCGGTCGCCGCTCGGTCACGCTCAATCTGAAGTCACCGGGTGGCGTTGCCGCGGCACTTGAACTGGCTGCGAAGGCCGACGCGATCATCGAAGGCTTTCGTCCCGGCGTGATGGAGCGTCTGGGCTTGGGACCGGAGGTGCTGCTGGCGCGCAACCCGAAGCTTGTCTACGGTCGCATGACCGGCTGGGGCCAGGACGGCCCGCTGGCGGCGCACGCGGGCCACGATATCAACTACATCGCGCTGGCGGGCGCGCTGCATGGCATCGGCCGCCGCGACGAAGCGCCGGTGCCGCCGTTGAATCTCGTCGGCGATTTCGGCGGTGGCGGCATGCTGCTCGGCTTCGGCATCGTCTGCGCGCTGCTCGAGGCGAAGCACTCGGGCTGTGGGCAGGTCGTCGATGCGGCGATGGTGGAGGGTGCCTCGCTATTGACGACGATGTTCTGGGGCATGCAGGCCGGCAGGCGCTGGAGCGATGTTCGTGGCGACAACATCCTCGATACAGGCGCGCCGTGGTACGACGTGTATGCCACCGCCGATGGCGGTTACGTCGCCGTGGGCGCGATCGAGCCGCGCTTTT
>JANMCS010000370.1:0-4192 GCA_031361405.1 Betaproteobacteria bacterium | reverse complement strand
CCCATCACGTTGTAGTTGGCCAGCGCGCGCACGGCACCGAGATAGGTCAGCGTGACCAGCGCGCCATTGCGCCCCTGCAGCAGCGGCCGCGCGCCCTTGGCCAGCGCGGCGAAGCTGTAGCTCGAGATATCGTGCGCGGTGTTGAAGGCGGACCGCGACAGCGCATTCAGGAAATCGCCGGCCAGCGCTTCGCGCGGCGCGAACGCGATCGAGTGCAACAGGCCGTCGAGACCGCCCCACTCGGCGCCAAGTGTTGCGAACAGCCCGGTTATGTCTTCGTCGCGCGCGACGTCGCAGCGCAGGACCGGCACGGTGCCGAAGTCGCTCGCCAACTTGACGACGCGATCCTTCAGGTCATCGTTGACGTAGGTGAATGCAAGTGTGGCGCCCTCGCGCTGGCAGGCGCGCGCCACGCCGTACGCTATCGAGCGATTCGACAGCACTCCGGTGATCAGAATCCTGCGGTCGTTGAGAAAGCCCATGATGGTCCCGGAAGTTGCCGGACGGCGGCGAAGAGCGCAAGGATACCTGCACCCGGCAGGGCGGCCCCCCACTGCCTCAAAAGAGCGGCTTGACGAACTCCAGCACGCCGCAGGCCATGCGCTTGTTGGGCAGGCCGGGGATGGCGTCGGACACACGGGGACCGAACTGGATCACCACCACCTTGCCCGCCAGCCCCTCGGGCCCGTCGACGTGCGCGCCGCGAATGAAGGCGCCGTAATTGTGGATGTCGCCTTCGGAATCCGTGGAATACGCAGGCAGTAGATCGGCCGGCGTCTTGCCCGAGCCGGGGGGCGCCCACGCCGGCCCGGCGGAAAAGAGGTTGGGCGACTTGCAGTTGCCGCGCTCGTGCAGCGTGATGAGGTAGGTGCCGGGCAGCGAATTGAGCAACGTCAGCTGCACGTTGACGCCGGAGCCGTCCTTTGCATCGAAGACGCGGAAGGCACCCTGCGCCCTTGACCCGGAGCCCAGCATGCGGGCCTCGAGTCCGACACTCGGTTCGTAGGCCGGCTCTTTCGTGGAACTGCAGCCTGCCGCGAGTGCCGCGAAGGCCAGGACGGACATGGTTCGTACTGATGTTTTCATGCTGCCAATTGTGGCATTTCCCGCGTACCCAGGGTTGCCCGTGGAAACGCGGCGCCAGCCGCCTCAGGCCAGCGCCGCGTGGTGGCGCATCGCGCTACTGGGCCGCGCGTTTCTGGAAGTATTCGTCGTAGCGCTGCACGAAATCGACCTTAGCGCCGAGAGTCAGGTGGCAGGCGCGGCAGGCTGTCAGGTTGTCGTCGGTCTTCCTGCCGTCGGCCCCATACGACGCGTAGACCCACTCCCCATTGCGTAACGCCTCGGGCACATCCATGCCGGCGCCCCTGGCCTTCTCCATCACGAAGATGCGCAGCAGCGGGCCCTTGACCAGCTTGCCGTCGGGTCCGGTGGCGAGCGTGCCATCGGGCCTGGCGACCGCGGCGTAGTTCTCCATCACCATGACGGTGCCGTATGGAAATTCGCCGCCGGCCTTGGTCTTGTTGCCGAATGGATCAACGTACATGTCGCGAACCTGCTTGGCATCGGGGCGCTGCACGTCACCGAGCATCTTGGGCCACGCCTTGTAGTTGGCCGGCACCACGGGATCGCCATCCTTCAACGGTGCCTTCGATTGCATCGGCGGTGACTGGCTGCATCCTGCCAATGCAATGATTCCTGCGATCACGAGCATGCGCTTCAACATGGTTGCCTCCGGAAAATGGACTCGCCTTTGCGATTTTCCCGGATTGCACCAACATGGCGCGCGGTAATCGTCTCGGCTGGGCCATCCATCATAGGCCAGCGCACGCGTCGCGCAACAAATGTAATTATTTTTGTCCAACCTTCGCGCTAGAATCGTCGGAGCGCGCCTTTCGACGCGCTGCTCACTCACAGGGATACCACCATGCCGCAATTCCACCGCGCGGGTTCGTTCGCGCTCGTATCCATGATGGCGCTGCTGCTCGCAGGTTGCGGCGACGACACGTCGCCCACCGAATCGAACAAGTTGCCAACGTTCGTCGGCACCGTCACCAAGTCGACGTACGACGGCAATACCAACGACCTGCTCACCGCGGGACTGGGCAAGACCGGACTGGCCGGCGCCGCGCCCGTCGTCGCCGTGCCCGCGTCGCCCACCGCCGCGGAATTGCGCACGCTCGCCATCTACAACAACTATCGCGCCATCGTCGACGTGGCCACCAACGGCGGCTACGGTTCGCTGTACGGCCCCAACATCGACGTCAACGGCAATCCGACGCTGGGCGAAGGCAAGGTTGCGGGCACTGAATACATCGCCTATGCCGACGACGGCACCGGCAAGCTCAACGTGACGATGATCGTGCAGATCCCGACGTCGTTCAAGGAAGGCAGCTCGTGCATGGTCACGGCAACCTCCTCCGGCTCGCGCGGCGCGTATGGTGCCATCGGCAGCGCCGGCGAATGGGGCCTGAAGCATGGCTGCGTTGTCGCGTACGTGGACAAGGGCTCGGGCACCGGCATCCACGACCTGTCCGCCGATACGGTCAACACGCAAAACGGCATCCGCGCTGCGGCCAGTACCGCCGGCAAGAATTCCAACTACACGACCGAACTTACGGCCGCCGAACTCGCGTTGTTCAACGCTGCAACGCCCAACCGCTTTGCGGTGAAGCATGCGCATTCGCAGCAGAATCCGGAACGCGACTGGGGCCGCGACACGCTCAACGCTGTCCGCTTTGCGTTCTATGTACTCAACGACGAGCGCGCCGCGCGCAACTCCGACGGTACGGCCAAGGTGCAGTTCAAGCCCGACAACACGATCGTAATCGCGTCGTCGGTGTCCAACGGTGCGGGTGCTGCCATCGCCGCGTTGGAACAGGACACCGAAGGCCTGATCGACGGCGCGGCCGTGACGGAGCCCGTTGTGCAACTGGCGCCGGGCGGCAACCTCGTGGTCAAGCGCGGCAGCGTCACGATGACGGGCACCGGACGACCGCTCATCGACTACTTCACCACGGCCAACCTGTACCAGCCTTGCGCCTCGTTGGCCGCCGCTGTTGCCGGTTCGCCCGGTGCGGCCTTCGTTTCCGCTGCTCTCGCCACCAACCGCTGCGCCTCGCTGAAGGCCAAGGGTCTGCTGACCAGCACGACCACGGCGGACCAGGCCACCGAGTCGCTCAACGTGTTGCTCAACGCCGGATGGCAGCCGGAATCGAACCTGCTGCAGGCGTCGCACTACGCCTTCGCGACGCCGGCCATCGCGATGACGTATTCGAACACTTACGGCCGCTTCAGCGTGAAGGACAACCTGTGCGGTCTGTCGTTGGCCGCCACGGATGCTGCCGGCAAGCCCACGGTCATCGGCGCAAACGCACTGGCGCAGAGTTTCGGCACCAGCAACGGCGTGCCTCCCACGATCGGCATCAACATCGTCAACAACAATGCGCCAGGCGGCCCGGTCAACAGCCCGGCGTCGATCTCGCCGTCCACGGGGCTGCTTGACTTCAACATCGATGCGGCAACGTGCCAGCGCAATCTCTGGACAGGAACCGATGCGGGCGCACTGCGCGTGCAGAACGGCGTGAAGGATGTGTATCGCACCGCCAACCTGCGCGGCAAGCCGGCGATCATCGTGCACGGCCGGGCCGATACGCTGGTCCCGGTGTCGTTCACCTCACGTCCGTATTACGGGCAGAACAAGATCGTGGAGGGCACCGCGTCGAAGCTGACCTACATCGAAGTGACCAATGCCCAGCACTTCGATACGTTCATCGACAACGCACTGCTGCCGGGCTACGACTCGATGTTCATCCCGCTGCACTACTACTTCGTCAAGGCGATGGATGCGATGTATGCCCAACTGACGAATAATGTGCCGCTGCCGCCGGCGCAGGTGGTGCGCACGATTCCGCGCGGTGGCACCCCGGGTTCGGCACCGCTGATCACCGCGGCCAACGTGCCGCCGATGGCGGCTGCGCCCACGGCCGCGAACCAGATCACCTTCTCGGGCAACACGCTGACGATTCCGGACTGACAATCCGATCACCCGGACCGGTGGGCTGGCCAACAACCTGTAGGCGAGGCTTCAGCCACGCTGGGGCAAAGTGGCGGCGGGCCCGCCGGGCTGAAGCCACGCCAAACCGTGCAACCGGTGTGGCCAACACCCATCCCGTACAAATAGACGGCCGCC
>JANMCS010000334.1:0-2106 GCA_031361405.1 Betaproteobacteria bacterium | reverse complement strand
GGCCACCGTCCTCCGCCACCAGCGTCTGCGTGACCACGTTGTCGAGAAATGCCCGGTCATGGCTCACCACCAGCAACGTGCCGGCATAGGACTGCAGCGTGGCCTCGAGCAGGTCGAGCGACTCGATGTCGAGATCGTTGGTCGGCTCGTCCAGCACCAGCAGGTTGGCCGGCTGCGCAAAGAGCCGCGCCAGCAGCAGTCGATTGCGTTCGCCGCCGGACAGCATCTTCACCGGTGCCATCGCGCGCTCCGGCGGAAACAGGAAGTCGGCGAGATAGGAGAGCACGCGCTTGCGCGACTCTCCGGTTTCCACCCAGTCGCCGCCCGGGCTGATCGTGTCCTTCAGCGAACGCTCCGGGTCGAGCTGCTCGCGCATCTGGTCGAAGTACGCGATGGAAAGCTTGGTGCCGAGCTTGATCGTGCCTGTATCCGGCTGCAGTTCGCCCAGCAGCAGCTGCAGCAACGTGGTCTTGCCCGCACCGTTGGGGCCGATGAGGCCGAGGCGGTCGCCACGTTGCACGCGTAGTGTGAGATCGCGCACCAGCGTGCGGTCACCGCGACGGATGCCAACACCTTCGAGTTCCGCAACGAGCTTGCCCGAGCGATCGCCGGCATCGAGCCCCAGCTTCACGTCGCCGATGCGATCGCGCCGCGCCGCGCGCTCGACGCGCAGCCGCTCGAGGCGGCGCACGCGGCCTTCGTCACGCGTGCGACGCGCCTGCACACCCTGTCGGATCCACGCCTCTTCCTGCGCCCAGAACTTGTCGAACTTGCGATTCGACACCGTCTCGGCCGCCAACTCGTCGGACTTGCGCGTGATGTACGTCGCGAAGTTGCCGGGATAGGACCGCAATTGGCCGCGGTCCAGCTCGATGATGCGCGTGACCACGCGATCGAGAAACGCGCGATCGTGCGTGATCACGAGGGCGGTGGGGCCTTTCACCAACAGGTCTTCCAGCAGCGTGATGCCGTCGAGATCCAGGTGATTGGTGGGTTCGTCGAGCAGCAGCAGGTCGGGTTGCACCGCCAGCGCCAGCGCCAGCGCCGCGCGCTTGGCCTGCCCGCCCGACGCGGTTTCCGGCGCCTGCGCCTCGTCCAGGCCAAAGCGATGCATGAATTCCACCAGCCGCGCCTCGATGCGCCAGCGTTCGCGGTCGTCCGTCATGCGTTCCAGATGACCACGCTGGACGAGGCTTTCGCGCATCGTGGACGCGGCCGGCAAGACGGGTTCCTGCTCGACCAGCGCCACGCGCATGCCGTCGCGCCGTTGCGCGATGCCATCATCGAGGTCCAGCTCGCCCGCCAACGCCTTCAGCAGCGACGATTTGCCGGTGCCATTGCGGCCGATGAGGCCGATACGTTCACCTTCCTGGACCACGAGTTGCGCGCGGTCGAGGAGCGGGTGGAGTCCGAACGCGAGTTCCGCGTCCTGCAACGTGAGAAGAGCCATGGGGGCGAAGGATACGCGAAGCGAAATCCTGGGGACGCTGTGGAACTCCCCGGGACTTTGTAGGCGAGGCTTCAGCCTCGCGGGGACGATGCACGCACTGAACCTGCGAGGCTGAAGCCTCGCCTACAAATTCGCCCACGGCGACATCATCTAAGCCGCCACCCGCGCCACCTTGGCCGCATCGATCCTGTGCTGCGCGTCGCGCAGCGCGGTACGCAGGCCTTCCTCGATCACCGGATGATAGAAGGGCATCTGCAGCATCTGCGCAACAGTGAGTTGCATCTGCAATGCCCACGCCAGCAGGTGGCCGATGTGCTCCATCTCCGGGCCCAGCGCTTCGGCGCCCAGAAACCGGCCCGTGACCGGATCCGCATAGACATGCAGCAGGCCCTTGTTGCGCAACATCACGCGCGAGCGGCCTTGATTCACGAAGGACACGAAGCCGGTGACGTGCGGGACGTTGCGCACAGCCGCGTAACCCCCGCCGACCACCGCGATCTGCGGATCGGTGAACACCACGCCCAGTCCCGCCCGCCGCAAGCCGGCGTGAATCACCGGATACGACGCCGCGTTGGCGCCGGCAATCCGACCCTCGTCGGAAGCCTCGTGCAGCAGCGGCACATCGTTGTTGGCATCGCCCGCGATGAAGATGCTGG
>JANMCS010000303.1:0-5914 GCA_031361405.1 Betaproteobacteria bacterium | reverse complement strand
ACGGCAGCGGTAACCGCGGCGGCCACGAATATCGATCGGAAGCGCATGGAGTTCTCCTGGTAAATGAGATCAGCCCGGTCGGGCCTCTCCCGGAAACAGCAACAATGCAGCCCGCGGCACGACCACGGCCGCCACGGTGCCTTCGGCGACCCGCTCCGGCGCCTCGACCCAGAGGTCGGCGTTGGCGGTGCAGATGCGATAACGATAGCCATGACCGACATATACGGATTGCGCAACGGTGCCCGGCAGCACCAGCGCATCCGGTGCATGCCCGGTAGCCGCCAGCGCAAGCTGCGCAGCATCGCTGCGGAAATGCGCCCGCCGCCGCGCCCCGGCCGGCGTGCCCGCCAGCGCAGGCGACAGTTCACCGGTGCCCGACTGCGCAACGTCCAACGCGTTGTCCGCGCCCATGAAGCCGGCCACGAACGCGCTTTCCGGGTGATGGAAAATTTCCTCCGGCGCGCCGATCTGCACGATCCTGCCGGCATCGATCACTGCGATCCGGTCGGCCAGCGTGAGGGCCTCCTCGCGGTCGTGCGTGACATACACCGCGGTGATGCCGATGCGCCGCTGCAGCGCGCGCAACTCGTGCCGCAGTTCAAGGCGCACCTTGTAGTCGAGGTTGGACATCGGCTCGTCGAGCAACAACAGGTGCGGATCCACCGCCAGCGCGCGGCCCAGCGCCACGCGTTGCCGCTGGCCGCCGGACAGCTGCAGCACCTGCCGCGCCTCGTAACCCTCGAGCTGCAACAGCTTCAGCATGTCGGCCACGCGCGCGGCGATGGCGGCGGCCTTCCAGCCGCGCATCCGCAGGCCGTAGCCGATGTTGGCGGCCACGTTCATGTGCGGCCACAACGCATAGGACTGGAACATCATCGCGGTGGCGCGCTTTTCCGGCGGCAGGTGCGTGATGTCGACGCCATCCACCCGGATCGAGCCGCCCGACGGTTGCACAAAGCCCGCAATGGCACGCAGCAGCGAGGTCTTGCCGCAGCCGGAGCTGCCCAGCAGCGCGATCATCTCCCCGCGCTCGACGCCCAGGCTCACGCGATCGAGCACGGTCGTGTCGCCATAGGCAACGGACAGGTTTTCGATAGCCAGGTAGGGAGTCATCGGTGGACGCAGGGCGCAAAGCCACGTGGCGGCGCCACGGTCGACCAGCAGTCTGTACCTTAATTGTGACAACAGTCACGCTGCGGCGCGACAATCCGCTGCCACGGCGGGGCTACGCGATCGCCGCTCGCGCCGTATAGAGGTGATGCAGCGTGATCTTGCGCACTTCAGCCTTGCTGGCCTCGATATGCGAGCGCAGGAGGCGGTTGGCTTCATCCGCGCGGCGGCGGATCACCGCGCGCAGCATCTGCGCGTGTTCGTCGTAGGTCTTGTCGATCCGGTGCTGCTGCGTGAAGTCGAGGCGCCGGATGATGCGGATGCGTTCCGTGACATCGCGGTGACAGCGCGCCACCTCGGGGTTGCCGGCCGCCTGCACCAGCGCGGTGTGAAACGCCTCATCCAGCGCCGACACGGCTTTGGGCGCCACCAGGCGTTCCGCCGCCGGCACCAGCCAGATCGCCTTCAGTCCATCGAGTCCCGGTCGTTCGGGCAGGTCGCACAGCCGCACCACCGACGCCTCTTCCAGGATCAGGCGCAGATCGTAGAAATTCTCGAACTGCTGGAAGTCGAAAGGGCGCACGCTCCAGCCCACCTTCAGGTGCACCTGCAGGTAGCCTTCGCGCTCGAGGCGATACAGCGCATCGCGCACCGGCGTGCGGCTCATGCTGAGCCGGGCCGCGATGTCGGTCTCGGAAAAACGATCACCCGGCAACATCTCGAAGTCGAAGATGCTGCGTTTCAACGCTTCGTAGGCCGTCTGCGACAGCGACGGTTCCGGCATGGCGAGGGGGACGGCGGCAGCCGTGCGGCGCACGGCGGCGTTCGCGCGGGTCATGGCGGCGGCCCCTTCAACTCGACCAGGCTCACATGCGCGGCCACCACGCGCCAGCCTTCCGCCATCCGTACCCACGTCTGGCTCTGCCGGCCGGTGCGCACGTCGCCGACGCGACTGAATTCGATGTTGGCGGTGGCAAAGTCATTGCCGAAGGTGGTGATCACCGTGCGGGTGACGGTCCGCGCGAGATTGACGGCGGAACGCGCGCCGCGAAACGCGGCGATGGCGTCATGGCCGTAGAGATTTTCGATGGCGCCATACCGCAGCACCTCAGGACTATGCCAGAACAGTGCGTCGAGCACCGCCACGTCGTTGCCGACCAGCGCCGCCTCGTAGCGATCGAACATCGCGCGAACCTCCGCGACGATTTCAGGCAGGTTGATGGCGAGCATGGCGGGATCAGGCGTGGACGGGTGGCAGCGGCGATATGGCAACGCCCTGCGCATCCAGCACCGCCGCCACCCGGAAGCATAAATCTTCGCGCCACGGTGCGGCAATGATCTGGACGCCGAGGGGCAGGCCCGCCGTTTGCACGATTGGCGCGGCAAGCACCGGCAACCCGATGCACGATAGTGGTTGTGTCAGCAAGCCAAGGCTCGGCCGCAGGGGCAACGATTGCCCGTTGAGGTCGAGCCACTCTGCGCCGAGCGGCGTGGCGGCGCAAGGCGTGGCGGCCGTGATCAGCACATCGACATCGGCGAACAGTGCGCGCACCTGGTCGCGATACCAGGCCCGTACCCGCTGTGCCTGCACGTACCACGCTGCCGGGAGCAGCGCGCCGGCCAGGAAGCGATCGCGCGACAACGGCTCCATCGACTCGCGGCGGGCGCGCAGGTTGGGCAGGTGCAGCGCGCCACCTTCGCAACCCGAGACCAGAAACGCAGCGGCCCGTCCCAGCGCGGCGGCGGGCAACTCGACGCTGCGCGTGACGCCGAGCGCCGCGCAGGCTCGGTCCACGGCGCTGCGCGCGGCCGGCGTGGACCATGCGTCGAAATAGCCGGCGAGCCGCGCCACCCGCAGGCCGTCAATGCGCGGCAACGTTGCGAGACTGATGGGTTCGACGCCACGCTGCGCGCATCCCGGATCGCCCGCGTCGTGTCCCTGCACCGCGTCATAGCAGACCGCGAGATCGGCCAGCGTGGCGGCAAAGGGGCCGAGGTGATCGAGGCTGGCCACGAATGGAAACGACCCGGTGCGCGGCAAGCGTCCGAACGTGGGTTTCAGGCCCCAGATGCCGCACAGCGACGAGGGCACGCGGATCGACCCGTTGGTATCGGATCCCAGCGCGAGCGGCACCAGCCGCGCTGCAACAGCCGCACCGCAGCCGCCTGACGAGCCGCCCGCCGTGCGCGTCAGGTCATGCGGATTGTGCACCGCGCCGTAGTGCGTGTTCTCAGTCGTGAAGCCATAGGCGAACTCGTCCATGTTGAGCGCGCCCATCAGCACTGCGCCGGCATCGCGCATGCGCGTGACCAGCACCGCGTCCGCGCTCGCCGCCGGCCGGTCGGCAAGGATCGACGAACCTGCGAGCGTAGGCAGGCCTTCGATGTCGAACAGGTTCTTGACCGCATAAGGCACCCCGGCCAGTGGGGGCAGCCGTTCGCCGGCCGCGCGGCGGCGATCGATCGCCGCCGCCTCGGCCAGCGCGCGATTTCCGGTCACCGCCGTGAAACTGTTGAGGACGGGATCCACGCGCGCGATGCCCGCGAGCGCCGCTTCGGCAGTCGCCACCGCCGTGGTGGAACCCTCGCGGATGGCAGCCGCAATGGCAAGGGCGCCGGTCATCCCGGTCGTGGCTGCGGCCGTCATGGGCGAAAGATTGGCGCCTGCTCGATATCAGCCGGCAACTCGAGTTCCAGCACCGGCGCGGCGATGTCGGCGATGCGCGCGAACGTGGCGATCACGCGGTCGCGCTCGGCGGCGGTCAGCACGAGGCCCTGCACGCGGCACGCCGCATCGACATAGCTGGCGATTTCGCTGTCGGTCATTGTGAATATGTGTGGTGGTGGCGATCGCCTAGCGGCGCACTTCGCGCTGGAAGATCTCGAGGCTCTTCTTGCGCGTGGCGATGAACGACGGCTCGGACAGCGTGGCAATCGTGCGCGGCCGCGGGTCATCGTATTTCAATATCTCCGCCACCTTGGTGGGCCGCTTGGTCAGCAACAGCACCTCGTCCGCGAGGTACACCGCCTCCTCGAGGTCGTGCGACACCAGCATCATCGTGGTCCCGGTCTGCATGAACACTTTCTTCGTCGCCTCGGGATACTTCTTGATGAACTCGGTGGTGAGGCTGGCCGAGCCGCCGTGCCACGGCGCCAATGGATCACCCAGGATGTACTTGGCCACCACACCCGCTTCGAGCACGCGCGTGGTGCCGTTCAAACGCCCGATGGTGCCGGTGGGTTCGAGCGTGTAGCACGCATCCACCTGTCCCGCCGCAATCGAGGCGACGTGCTGACCGATCGGCAGCTCGATCACCGTGGTGCCCGTGGCGCCGGCGCGCTCCAGCATCGTCTTGCACAGCGTCACGTTCTGGATGCCGGGCCCCGACGCGATGCGCTTGCCCTTGAGGTCGGCCATCGTCTTGACCGGGCTGTCCTTCGGGATGATGAATTCATCCAGCACGTACTTGGCATTGCTGGGATTGGTGCAGAAGATCTTGAAGAGACCCGGCTGCGCGATTTCACCGATGCCGAGGTTGGCCGATCCGGTGCCGTTGGAGCTGCCATCCGAGCGGCCCGCCAGCATCGCCTCCATCACCTGCTGCGCGCCGGCGAATTTGAGCGGCTCCACGTCGAGTCCCGCTTCCTTGAAGTAGCCCTTCTCGATCGCCGCGAAAAACGGCAGCCCTGCCGCCACCGGCCAATAGCCAATGCGGATCTTGGGCGCGACCTGCGCGCGCACGATGCTCGGCACGCCGAGGAAGGCCGCGGCCGTTCCTGCCGCGGCAGCGCCCAGCAGGCGCCGGCGACCCGGGTCCGCCGGCGTAACCATGCGCGCGTCAGTGGCACCGGCATCGCCGGCGTCCGTGGTGACAACAGGGGCATCCTTGTGGCTCATGCTGTTCTCCTGGTGAATTTGAAAACAAAAAGGTGTTGCGGGCGTGGGCATTGGACTGGGTCCGCCAGTCCCGATGGATGCGTCATGACGCCGCCCCCGACGCGAGATAGCTGCGCCATCCGCCGAAGCGCGTGATGTCCTCGGCGCCGGTCGTGGCCACTGCCTCGCACAGGAAGCCGTGCACCCGTTCGCCGTCGTCCAGTTCGATCGTGCCGATGGAAAGCGGCGAGGGCACCCCGGCGACGAAGGAACCGAAGGCTGCGTGCGACAGTTCCCACACCTCGACTTCGATGGCATGGCCGGCGTCCGCGGTGCGCACCATGCCGGGCTTCGGCGGCGTGGTGCCGGGAAGCGCGAAGAGTTGATAGCGCGGCGCGGTGCACGCGCGACATACCAGCCGCGCGCCGCGTGCGGTGAGTTCGCGATTGAGCGGCAAGCCAGTGAGATGCGCGCCCACGACGGCCACCTGCGCAAGTTCGGCGCGCGCTACGAATCGCTCGGGCGCCGGCAACGGCATTCCCAACGCGCCCAGAGGAACGCTGGCCGCAGCGTGCAGCCGTTGCGCGAGTTCGGCCAGCATCAGGTCGCTGCCCGCGGGTCCGATCAGCGTGATGCCCATGGGCATGCCATCAGCGCGAAATCCAGCCGGCACGGCGATCGCCGCGAGATCGAGCAGGTTGACGAAGTTGGTGTAGATTCCCAGCCTGCGGTTGAGCTCCACGGGATCGGCATTCACGGCCGCGATCGAATACGTGGTGGGAATCGTGGGCACCGCCAGCACGTCGATGTGATCCCACATGGCGTCGAGTTGCGCCTTCATGCCGGCCACCGTGGCCGCCGCGGTGAACACATCGGTGGCGGAGTAGCCGTGCGCATTCGCCACGATGCCGCGCACCGTCGGGTCGC
>JANMCS010000294.1:0-5389 GCA_031361405.1 Betaproteobacteria bacterium | reverse complement strand
CCCGCGCCTGGTGCGCGGCCTCGACTACTACAATCGCACGGTGTTCGAATGGGTGGCCACCAGCGATGAACTCGGCGCGCAAGGCACGGTGGCCGGCGGCGGGCGCTACGACAGCCTGTTCGAATTGCTGGGCGGTAACCCCCATTTCGCGTGCGGCTTCGCGCTCGGCGTGGAGCGGATGATCCTGCTGTTGGCGGCCGCTGGCAGTGCTGCGCCCGCGTCGCCGCTGGCTTACGTCGTGCACGTGGGCGACGCCGCCGCGCCGCTCGCCCGGCGCGTCGCGGAAACGCTGCGCGACGACGGCCACCAGGTGGTGGTCAACGCCGGCGGCGGCAGTTTCAAGTCGCAGTTGAAAAAGGCCGATGCCTGCGGCGCGCGGTATGCGCTGATCGTCGGCGACGACGAGGCGGTCGCCGGCACCGTTGCGATCAAGCCCTTGCGGATGCAAGGCGAACAGAAGGCCGTCGCCGAGCGCGACGTCCCTGCCAGCCTCGCCACCGCGACCCAATGACATTTTCAGTATTCAAGGATTGAACATGGCAGTCTCCGATCTCGAAGAGCAGGACCAGCTGGATGACCTCAAGGCGTGGTGGAATCGGTGGAGCAACGTCATCACCACCATCGCGCTGGTCATCGCCATCGCGTTGGCTGGTTGGCAGGGTTGGCGCTGGTGGAATGCCAGGCAGGCGGAGGAAGCCTCCGCACTGTTCGCCGGGCTGACGCAGGCGGCGCGGGCCAACGACCTGCCCAAGGCCAAGGATGCCGTGCTGGCGCTGGAAGACAAATTCGCCCGCACCGGCTATGCCGCGCGCGGCGCGTTGATCCTGGCCAAGATGCAGTTCGATGCAGCCGACGCACCGGCCGCCAGTGCGCAGCTGCAATGGGTGATTGATCGCGCCGACGAAAGCGACCTGAAGGAAATCGCGCGTTATCGGCTGGCCGAAATCCACCTCAACCAGAAGCAGTACGACGAGGCGCTCAAGGTGCTGGATGCGAAGCACGGCGATCCCTACGCCGGCCTCTATGCCGACCTGCGCGGCGACGCGCTGGCGGCCGCGGGCCGTACCGCCGATGCGCGCGCGGCGTATGAAACCGCGCTGGCCAAGCTCGACGCCAAGTCGCCCTATCGCACGTATGTGCAGGTCAAGCTGCAGGCCGCTGGCGGCACCGTGGCGGCAGCGCCGACGCCTGGCGGAGGCGGCAGCGCCCCCGTTGCGGCTGCGGCTCCTACCGTGGTACCGGCTGCGGCTCCGGCCGCGGTACCGGCAACACCAATGGCGCCCAAGAAATGATTCCTCCCGATTCATCCATGGCACGGTTGCGCGCGTGGCGGTTGCCCGTGGCGTTGTTGATGCTCGCCGCGGTGGGCGGCTGCACGACGATCAAGGAATACATCCCGACGATCCCCGCGTTGTCGTTGCGCTGGCTGTGGGACAGCAAGAAACCCGGGCCGCTGCCGGAGTTGAAACCTTCCGTCACTGCAACGATCGGCATGGCGGTACCCATTGGCCGTGCCACGCCGGGATTCGCGCCGGCGGTGCTGCCCGATGCGATCTATGCCGCGGCCATCGATGGTTCGCTTGCGCGCATCGATCCCACGTCGGGACGCACGGTGTGGAAGATCAATGCGGGCAAACCGCTGTCGGCCGGGCCGGGTGCCGACGCCAATGTCGTGGTCGTCGGCACCGACAAGGGCGAAATCCTGGCCTTCGACCCCAGCGGCAAGGCGCTGTGGACATCACGCGTTGCCACCGAAGTGATCGCGCCGCCGCGGGTGGGCGATGGCGTGGTCGCAGTGTTTGTCGGTGACGGCACCATCCACGCGCTCAATGCGGCCGACGGCAGCAAGAAGTGGGTGCACCAGCGCGCGGCGCCGACGCTGACCGTACGTAACTACTCCGGCGGGGCCCTCTCCCGCGGCGGCCTCTTTCTCGGCACGGCCGGCGGACGGCTGCTGGCGCTCGACATCATCACGGGCATCGTGGGCTGGGACGGCACGGTCGCCAACCCCAAGGGCGCCACCGAACTGGAGCGCATTGCCGACGTCACCGGCTTGCCACTCGTCGACGACAAACAGGTGTGCGCAGTGGCATTCCAGGGCCGGTTGGTCTGCTTCGAGATCACCCGCGGGGCCATCAACTGGTCGCGCAATATTTCCAGCCTGTACGGCCTCGCCTCCGACGCCAGGAACATCTACGTCACGGATGATCGCGGCGCCGTCCATGCGCTCGACCGGGTCAACGGCGCCTCGGTCTGGAAGCAGGACCTGCTCGCGGCACGCAAGATCGGCGGACCGCAGCGCGTGGGCGACCTCGTGGGTGTCGTCGACGTCGAGGGCTTCCTGCATCTGCTGTCGCCGATCAATGGCGCGTATGTCGGCCGTATCGCCACCGACGGCACCCCGGCAACGTCGCAAGCTGCGTTGTTCCTCGGCAGTGCAATGTGGCAGTCGGCGGGCGGCAACCTGTACGCGGTCTCCGCCCAATAGCGGGACCCCAGCCATGCTGCCCACCGTGGCCATCGTCGGCCGGCCCAACGTCGGCAAGTCGACGCTGTTCAACCGTCTCACCAAGACGCGCGATGCGCTGGTCGCCGATTTTCCGGGGCTGACGCGTGACCGGCACTACGGCCGTGCCCGGCTGGGGGAGCGCAGTTGCTTCGTCGTCGACACGGGGGGCTTCGAACCTAAGGCCACGTCGGGCATCCTGCACGAGATGGCCCGGCAGACGCGCCAGGCCATCGACGAGTCGGATGTCGTGATCTTCCTGGTCGACGGCCGTGCCGGACTCACGCCGCAGGACACGGTGATCGCCGACTTGTTGCGCAAGACCGGTCGTCCCGTGGTGCTGGTGGTGAACAAGGCCGAAGGCCTCCAACCCGACCGCACGGTGGCCGAGTTCCACGAGCTGGGCCTGGGCGAGCCCATCGCGATTTCGGCGGCGCATGGCGAGAACGTGCGCGGCATGATCGACGCCGCGCTGGAGATGCTGCCCTCCGCAGCGGAAACGCCCGACGACCGCGAGCCCAACACCTCCACCGATCCCGAGCGTCCCGACACGATCAAGGTCGCCATTGTCGGCCGACCCAACGTCGGCAAGTCCACATTGGTCAATGCGATCTTCGGCGAGGAGCGGGTCATCGCCTTCGACGAACCGGGCACCACGCGCGACGCGATCTACCTCGACTTCGAGCGTGACGGCCAGAAATACACGCTGATCGATACCGCCGGCGTGCGTCGCCGCGGCAAGGTGTTCGAGGCCATCGAGAAATTCTCGGTGATCAAGACGCTGCACGCGATCGAGGATGCGCACGTCGTGGTGCTGCTGCTCGACGCGGAACATGCGATCACCGAACAAGACGCGCACCTCGCCGGCCACATCCTCGAGGAAGGCCGCGCGCTGGTCGTTGCGATCAACAAGTGGGATGCCGTCGCCGCCGACGACCGCGACCAGGTGAAGCGCGACATCGAGCGCAAGCTCGCGTTCCTGTCCTTCGCCTCGCATCATTTCATTGCGGCGCGCGAAGGCCGTGGCGTGCCGGCGGTGATGCAATCCGTGCGCGAGGCCTTCCTCGCCGCGATGATCAAGCTGCCGACACCGCGCCTTACCCGCACGCTGCAACTCGCGGTGACGCGGCAGCAACCCCCGCGCTCCGGATTGGTGCGCCCGAAGCTTCGGTATGCGCACCAGGGCGGCGTCAACCCGCCGCTGATCATTGTCCATGGCACGGCGTTGCAGCATGTTCCGGATGCCTATAAAAGATTCCTGGAACATTTCTTCAGCGACGCGTTCAAATTGCGGGGAACACCCCTTAGGATACAATTCAAGACGGGTGCAAACCCGTGGGCGGATCCCCCCGCACGCCGCCGCTGAAGGTGCCTGCTGCATGTTGCAGTGGCGCTGCGGAGACTGGTGCGGCCAACAACAAAAGCGGAGCTCGACCATGAGCAACAAAGGGCAAATGCTGCAAGACCCCTTCCTCAACACCCTGCGCAAGGAACACGTCCAGGTCTCCATCTACCTCGTCAACGGCATCAAGCTGCTGGGGCAGATCGAATCCTTCGACCAGTACGTCGTTCTCCTCAAGAACACGGTCACCCAGATGGTGTACAAGCACGCGATCTCCACCGTGGTGCCCACCCGGCCGGTCACGATGCCGCACCACGTGCCCAGCGACGGCGAAAGCTGAGCGCGCCGATCTGCCGCGTGCGCGGGGCGGCGGCATCACGCTGCTCCTCTTCCGGGTGATGCATGTTTGAACGTCCGGCAGGCGGCGGCCGCGCCCTCATCGTCGCGCTCGATTTCGGCCACGCCGATCCCGATTATCGTGTCGCGGAAATCGAGGCGTTGGCCGAATCGGCGGGCGCGCTGGTCGTGGCCGTGGTGCGCGGCAAACGCCAGCGTCCCGACGCTGCCCTCTTCGCCGGCAAGGGCAAGGTGGACGAGATCCTCGCGCGACGCCACGAAACCGAGGCCGACATCGTGCTGTTCGACCATCCGCTGTCGGGCGTGCAGCAGCGCAACCTCGAACAAAAACTCGATTGCCGCGTGGTCGACCGGGCCGGCCTCATCCTCGACATCTTCGCGCTGCGCGCCCGCAGCGCCGAAGGCAAACTGCAGGTCGAACTGGCGCAGCTGGCGCACATGGCCACCCGGCTCGCCGGCGGCTGGACCCACCTCGAGCGGCAGACTGGCGGCATCGGCCTGCGCGGTCCCGGCGAAACGCAGCTTGAAACCGACCGCCGCCTGATCGGCGAACGCGTGAAGCTGCTGCGCGGACGGCTGGCCCGCGTGGCGCGCAGCCGCGCCGTGCAAAGCCGCACGCGCCGCCGCGCGCAGGTGCGTACCGTCGCGCTCGTCGGCTACACCAACGCCGGCAAGTCGACCCTCTTCAACCGCCTCACCGGGGCCAGGGCCTACGCCGCCGACCAACTCTTCGCCACGCTGGACACCACGCTGCGCAAGTTCCACGTTCCCGGCGCCGCGCCCATCGTGCTGTCCGATACGGTGGGCTTCATCCGCGACCTGCCGCACGACCTCGTGGCCGCGTTTCGTTCCACGCTGTCCGAAGCCGCCGATGCCGATCTCATCCTGCACGTGATCGACGACTCGGTCGAGCACCGCGATGAACAGGTCGAGGCGGTCGACAAGGTGCTCGAGACCATCGGCGCGGCCGCCGTGCCGCGGCTGCGGGTGTTGAACAAGATCGACGTCCATGGCGCGTCGCCGGGGGTAGAGCGCGACGGCTGTGGTAACATTTCAACCGTTCGTTTGAGCGCCTCGACCGGGGCCGGTTGCGCCGATTTGAGCGCCGCTCTGGCCGAGCGATTCCCTGCTTCCGGACCGTCCACGGAGCGCGACGAGGCCGAGCCTCGACAAGACCTCCACGA
>JANMCS010000273.1:0-15786 GCA_031361405.1 Betaproteobacteria bacterium | reverse complement strand
AGGACCCACGCGCCTGCCGCGATCACGACGGCAACGGTCAGCAATATCGGCAGCGGCAGTTCCTGCACTTCGGCGCCCCCGGTGAGCGTGTTGATCGACGATCCCGACCACCGCTCGAACGTGAGCCACTCGCGTACACGGTCGCCCGCCTGCTCGCGTACCCCGCCGGTTTTGGCCGTCATGCCGCCGATCTGCACGGGCGCGGCCAGCGGGCCGCGGATGGCGAGCGCCACGCCGCTGATCTTGCCGACCCACGCCGGATTTTTCGCCATCTCGAGTGGGAGCAGGCGCCCGGCGGAGACGCGTACCGATGCGGAGTTAAGCTTGCCGGGCGCATAGTCGGAGCGCCACAGGAAACGCACATCCGTGAGATCGGAGAAGCTGGTTCCGCTCCAGGCGATCACCGGGTAATCGGACGAGCGCAGGTCCGAATTGGCGGTGACCAGAGCCGTGCCGGTTTCATCGAGGCCGGTGATGACCAGTGCACCGGGCGCGGATCCTCCCGTACCGCGGGTCAGCGTGAAATCGGCAGGACCGAACACCTTCGCTGTCGCTGCAGGAAACCAGCCGCCGGGGATGTGGACCACGAGCCACGCCAGCGCGCACAGCAGGAATGAGGCGAGGAGGAACCACAACGCGGTACGCGCGCGCGGCGATGGCTGGAGGGCCGCCACCGGCGCCGCAACGGGCGGCAATCCGGCCGCCGGCGTCAGCGCGCGTTGTGGCTCTTCAGGATGTGCCAAAGGGTGAGTACCAGAATGCGCAGGTCGAACCACACGGACCAGTGGTCGATGTAGTAGAGGTCATATTGTATCCGCTGCTCGAGATCGCTGTCCCCGCGCAGGTCGTTGACCTGCGCCCATCCGGAAATGCCGGCCTTGACCAGATGCTTCTGCATGTAGCCGGGAATCCGGTGACGAAATTGCTCGACGAACTCCGGCCGCTCGGGCCGCGGGCCCACCAGCGACATCTCGCCCGCGAGCACATTGATGAATTGCGGCAATTCGTCGAGGCTGGTCCGCCGCAGGAATGCGCCGAAAGGCGTGGCGCGGCGTTCGCCCTGGCGGCTCCATACCGGCCCGCTCGCGGCCTCGGCATCGGACGGCATCGTGCGGAACTTGAGCATTTCGAAATTCTGGCCGTTCCATGTCACGCGCTGCTGGCGATAGAACACCGGGCCGGGCGACGAGAGTTTCACACCGATGGCGATCAATGCCATCACCGGTGACGCAATGACCAGAAACACGGTTGCCAGCGAGTAATCCTCGATCGCCTTGAGAATGCGATTGGTGCCCGCCATCGGCGTTTCGGTCAGCGAGATCACCGGCAGTCCGGCCACTTCCGTGACGGAATGATTGAGCAGGTGGAAGCTGTAGATGTCGGGGACGAAGCGCACTTCGACGGGATGGTCGCGCGTCATGGCGAGCACTTCGCGAATGCGCGCGTCAGCGCGCAGCGGCAGCGCGATCCACACCTGGTCGATGCTGCCCGACGCGACGTCGTCGGCGAGCGTCCTGTCGATGGGGTGTACCGGCACGGGCGTCGAGGTTGCGTCGCCGGGCGCGTCGTCATAGAACGCGCGGACGCGCAGCCCCGCCCACGGCGCCAGCGCCAGTCGCTCGGCCACACGCTGGCCAAGGCTGCCGGCGCCCACGATCGCAATGTGGCGAAGGTTGCGGCCACGCCGCCGCAGCAGGCGCAAGGCCAGGCGCACCGAGACGCGCAGCAGCGTCGTCGACATGAATCCGCCCAGCAGCCAGGCGCTGACCCACACCCGCGAGAAGCCGCTGCCGGTCTTCGTGGCAAAGATGATGCCGCCGACGAGGGCGGCAAGCAGCAGCCATGCGACCAGCAGCCGGCGCAGTTCCTCGGCCAATCCCGCCCCCCGCTGCGGTTCGTACAGGCGGAACATCGGGAATACCGCCGCGATGCCGAGCGCGCCCACGGCGAGGAACAGCAGGTATTGCTCAGGGGGATCGAACGATCCGAGGTACCACCGATAGCCCAGGAATCCCACTGTCACCGACAGCAATGGATCGCAAATGCGCAAGGCGGCAGCGAAGAGCGTTGCGTGGGGCTTGAGGACGCTGCGGGGCATGGTCCCGCATTATCGCCTGCCGGCGGCAAATTCGCGCCACGCCTCCTCGACGCAGGCCGTGTACTGCTCGTGAAAGCGCGGCGTGGAGAATTGGAGCGCGTGGGCGCGGCAAGCTGCCGCATCGATGCGCGGCCTCCGCGTCTCGAAACGCGCGACCGCGGCCGCTATCGCCGGGGCCGTTTGCTCGTTGAAGAACACCCCGGTGGGTGCATCCGTGCCGTCCACGTCACGCACGGTCTCGAGCGTGCCGCCCCGCCGCAACGCAATGACCGGCGTGCCGCAGGCCTGCGCCTCGACAGGCAGGATGCCGAAGTCTTCTTCCGCCGCAAAGATGAAGGCCTGCGCGCCCTGCAGCAGCGTGCGCAACTGCGGGCGCGGCACTGCGCCGACGAACTCCACGTTGGGGCCTGCCACCGCGCGGATGCGGTCGGATTCCGGGCCTGCGCCGGCGACCACCAGGCGATGGGACGGGAGCGCCTTGAACGCGGCGGCGATGAGGTCGATGCGCTTGTAGGGCACGTGACGCGACGCGGTGAAGTAGTAGCCGGGGTCCGGTTTCGCCGTGGTCGCCGGAGCGAAGAACTCCGTATCCACCGGCGGATGAATCACCGTGGCCTCACGGGCATACGAGCGCAAGATGCGATCGCGCACGAACGCCGAGTTGGCAATGAACCGGTTGACGCGCGGGCTCGAGGCCCGGTCCCAGTCGCGCAGGCGATCGAGCAGCCGATGGGCGATGGCGCCACGCCATCCCGTCGACAATCCACGCGGACCGAGGTAGTCCTCGCGCAGGTCCCAGGCGTAGCGCATCGGGGTGTGGCAGTAGCAGACGTGCAGTTGCGCCGCGGTCGTGCGCGCGCCCTTGGCCACCGCATGCGAACTCGACAGCACCAGGTCGTAGTCGCGCAGGTCGAAGCTCTCGATCGCGCGGGGAAACAGCGGCAACAAGGCGCGAAAGCGCCGACGGACGCCAGGGATGCGCTGCAGGAACGAGGTGCGCGCATGTTGTCCGCCGAGTCGCCGGCGCAGGTCGTCATTGAAGAAATCGACCAGCGTGAAGAGATCGGCCTGCGGATACGCGCGCAGGATCTCGGCCAGCACGTTTTCGCCGCCGCCCCACGTATCGAGCCAATCGTGAACCACGGCGACGCGGCGCGGCGTCATGGACCGGATCGCGGTAATCGTCGGAGGGCGCGCTCCAGCGCTGCTGCGGTCAACGCAGCGCAGGCATCCCATGAGAATGTGGCAGCACGCAGGCGGCCGGCGGCGGCCAACTGCGTGCGCAGTGTGCTGTCGCTGGCAAGGCGCAGCAGCCCCTGCGCAATGTCCTCTTGTGATGCCGGATCGCAATAGAGCGCAGCATCGCCGCACACCTCGGGCAAGGCGCCGGCACGCCCGGCCAGCACCGGCGTTCCGGCCGCCATTGCTTCCAGTGCCGGCAGCCCGAAACCTTCGTGCAGTGACGGCAAAACCAGAAATGCCGCGTCCTTCACGCGTGCGACGAGTTCATCCTGCGGCAGGTCGTCGATCAGCTCGACCCGGTCGCCAAGGCGCGCGATCAACGCGAGCGCCTCGCGATCAACATTACGGACGCGCGCGTGGTGCGCCACCAGGACCAGCCGGTGCGGAACGGCCGCGCTCACGCTCTCGAATGCGCGCAGCAGGCGCGTCACGTTCTTGTGCGGTTTGAGCAAGCCGACAAAGATGATGGTCGGAATGGCGCCGGAATGGTCGGACAGTGTTGGCGTGGTCGTGAACCACGCCGGGTGGACGCCGAGCGGGGTCACCGTGACTTCATCTGCGGTGCAGGCGCCGAATTTCACAGCCTGGTCCCGCGTGAATGCGGAGACGCAGCACACGGCGCGTGCCCGCGCCCGTATGGCGCGCAGCCACCAGCGCAACGGCATCGCGCGTCCGGTGCCGGCCAACGACGGCGCTGTCAACGGCAACAGGTCGTGCAGCGTCACGGCCAGCGGCATGGCCGAACGCAGCGGCACGTTGAAGTGCGGCGTCCACAACAGGTCCTGCTTCGTGGCGCGTGGCGGTACGCTGACGAGGCATCGCACCGACAGCGGCGGCACGTCCCACGCATCCACCTCGATGCCGGCGGGCAGTGCCATCGCCAGCGCGCGTTGCATTCCGGGTCGCGCCAGGACCAGCGGTCGCCACGCCGCAAGCCTTGGCAGCACGCGCGGAAGCAGATGCTCGAGATAGACCCCGATGCCCGAATGGCCGGAGAGGCGGGCATCGACGACGAGGCGCTGCATCAAGGTCGCAGCCCTTCAGCGCTGGTACGCATGCGCGTGACGGGCGTCGCATCGGCGCGCAGTCCACGGGCATAGAAATAGATGCCGAACACCGCATAGGCCAGGGTCAGGAGTCCTGTCTGCGACACCTGTCCACTGACGCCGAAATACAGCACCAGCGCCATCCATGCCCCGAGATGCAAGGGATTGGCAAACGCCCACCGCCGGACCCACAACGCGCGCACCACCAGGGCGAGAAAACCGAGCGTGAACAACAGCCCGTCTTCAGCCAGGAACTCGATCCAGATATTTTCATTTTTTGCGTTCACCATCCGGTTGCCGTCGACCTTGTTGACCCCGGGCAATTCGCGGTCGAACTGGCTGAACACGTATTCATCGTAGGCGCGGGGACCCACGCCGAACCACGGGTGCCGCTCCCAGACATGGAGACCCATCTGGTTGATCAGCACGCGGTCGGTGCCGGAGGTGGATTTGTCCGCGAGATTGAGATCGGCCGCGAAGCGCGCGACTTTTTCCGACGTGCTCGGCGCGGGTACGCCCGGGGTCATCGACGGCGTCGGGATCAGCAGGACCAGCACGGTGACCGGGATCAGGAACCACAGGTAGTGCCGCACAAACAGCGCGCGCCGCAGCGCGAAGATCAGCAGGCCCAGCGCGACGAACAGAACCCAGCCGGTCTTGGCGGTGGAATGGACCAGGACGATCAGCAACAGCACGACTGCAATGCGCGCGGGCCACGACATCCGTTCGCGGATCAGCAGCATCGGCAGCAGCAGGAACGCGAAGATGTTGAGAAAATGCGGCCACCCGGCCAGACCATTGATCCGCCACGCGTCGAAATGGCGCTGCGGCGAAAAGATGATGTTGCCGAAGCCATAGATGGCCACGAACTGCACCAGGCCGAACAGCGCAATGAGCGCGACGGCACCCGCGACCGATGCCTGCACGACTCCCACGGGAAAGCGCCGGGCCACCAGGAATGCGTACACGGTGACGATCGTGAAGAGATCGAAGGCGAGCCAAGCGCAAAAGAGCAGCGAGTCGCGCCGGCTGGCCGACATGGCAACCGCGACGGCCAGTGGCAGCAATACCAATGCCGCCCACGGCGGCACCGCCGCAATGGCCGAACGGGCAGCGGCGAGCATCGCTCGTGGCCCGAAGAGCCACAACGCGATCACCGCAAAGTAACCGAACTTCACCTTGACGCCGGCCATTCGCACAAACAGCAAGTCGGCCGACAGCAGGAACAGTGCAATTGCGAAGAACGCGACGGCAGGCGATAGCAGCGCCTCGCCTTCCGGAACGAAAGGCGGAACTTGCGGCGCCCGGCCGCCCCGCGTTTCACGAGCCGATTCACGCGCACCCTGCAGGGTGGGCGGGGGCGTCATTTCAATGCCTCACAGGACATCGGCGAAACCGCGGCGCGAGCGCTGGAATCCATAGAACCCGAGCCACGCCACGGCCAGCCCCAGCGCCCACATCAACAGCAGACGCTGCGCGGGGGGCCACACGTCGAACAGGACTGCGCCACGCGTCATCTCGATGAACGACGCAATCGGATTGAACGCAATCACGAACCGCCACGATTCGGGCACGGCCGATGCCGGGTAGAACACCGGGCTCAGGAACAGCAGCGTCAGCGCAACGAAGCCGACCACCTGCGACAAGTCGCGCAGGTAGACCCCGAGCGCCGCGCAGGCGTAGACGCAGCCCAGTGCCAGCAGCGCGAGCGGGATGACGATGCACGGCAGCGCCAGCATGGTCACGGGAACGGCTCCCGTCTTGACGAATGACGCGACCGTGAGGATGACCACGCCGATCAGGAAGTGGAAGGCAGCAACCAGCAGCACCGTCCACGGCAGGACCTCCAGCGGAAACACCACCTTCTTGACGAGGTTGCGATGGTCGACGATCAGCGTGGGAGCGCGGGTGATGCATTCGGCGAAGAAGCCGTGGATGATCATCCCCGCATACACGACCAGCGCGAAACCGGTGCGGTCGGTAACCGGGCCGTCCCAGCGGATCTGGAACACGATGCTGAACACGAACGTGTAGATGGCGAGCAGCAGCAGCGGATTGAGCACCGCCCAGCCAAAGCCCAGAAACGAACCGCGGTAGCGCCCGGCAATTTCACGACGCGAGAATTGCCACACCAGGCTGGCATAGGCGAACACGCTGCCGAACAGGGCGCCCATCCCGATGGAGGGGCGCACGTGCGTGGTCATGACGGTGCCACCCGCGGCGGCCACGCGAGGCCGTAGGCCTGCCCCCGCAGCGTGAGATTGGGGTTGTAGAGCGGATCGTCGGCAAGGCGATCGGCCCAGGTGGCGGCGAAGCGTTTTTCCTCATCGCTGGACAACCGCGCGTTGGCGGGGTCGTCGGCATAGCCGCGCGAAGCCGACTCGTGATGCACCAGTTCGGCATAGGGCGACACGACATGATGCAATCCGGCGCGGCCAAGCCGCAGGCACAGGTCGAGATCGTTGCAGGACACTGCCAGTGTTTCGTCCATGCCGTCCACGGCGAGATAGCGATCGCGCGCCACGACCGCGCACGCGGTGATCATCGCACTGACCTCGCGCACCGCGCGTGCCCGGCCATAAGGGCCGCCAAAGCCGCGCCGCGTGCCGATCCACGGCCGGTCGGCCACGCCGTTGAGGCCCAGGATCACGCCGGCATGCTGCAACGTGCCGTCGGGGTAGTAAAGCGTGGCGCCGGCCAGTCCGGTCTGCGGTCGCGCGGCCAGGCTGACCAATTCGCGCAGCCAGCTGTCCGTGGTGGCTTCGATATCGTTGTTGACCAGCGCGATCATGGTGCCGCGCGCTGCGCGCACGCCCAGATTGCATTGCGCGGCGTAGTTGAACGGATGCGGATAGGACACGATCCGCGCGGCGTCCTGCTGCGCCAGTGTGTCGAGGTAGGCCCGCGCCTCCGGGTCCTGCGAATCGTTGTCGACGATGACGAATTCGTAGGTGGGATAGTCGGTGCAGGCGCGGATTGAGTCGATGCACGCCCGCAACAGGGCGACGCGATCGCGCGTGGGAATCACGATGGACACCAGCGGTGGCGGGGTGGGCAGCGGATACACGATGCGCCAGCCCATGGTGCCGGGCAACGCCTGCGCGCCGTCCCCCCGGCGGGCGATGCTGTCCGTAAGGACCCGGCGTTGTGCTGCGGCAAGTTGCGGTTTTTCGAAGGCGGCGGCCGCGGTGGATCCGGGCATTTCGCGCCAGTGATAAAGCACACGCGGAATGCGGCCGATGCGGCTGCGTCCCGCATGTTCGGCCACGCGCAGCACCAGGTCCCAGTCCTGCGCACCATCGACACCGGTGGCGAGACCGCCCAGTTCGCGCAGCAGCACCGTGCGGACGACGGTGAAGTGCAGCACGCAGTTGGTGGTGCGGACCCACTCGTCGTCCCATGTGGGCTTGAAGAAAGGCAGCGTGCGTGTGCCTTCCGCATCCAGCTTGTCCTCGTCGCAGAAGAACATGGCGGCATCCGGCGTGCGGACCACGTGTTCAGCGAGCGTCAGCAGCGCGTCCGGCGCCAGCGTGTCGTCGTGGTCGAGGAACGCGCAGTACTCACCCGTTGCCGCACCCAGTGAATCGTTGGTGGCGACCGCAATGCCGCCGTTGACCGGACGCCGGTGGAGCTGGATGCGGGAATCGGCAGTGGCCGCCGCCGCGAGGCACGCCTGCACGGCGGCAGCGGTGGAGCCATCGTCCGTGATGCACAGTTGCCAGTCCGGATAGCACTGCACGCGCACGGAGGCCAGCGCGGCCTCGAGAAAGGCCACGGGCGGATCCCATACCGGCAGCAGGATCGAAATGCGCGGTCGCCGCGGCAGCGCGGCAAGGCGCGCCGCGAAACCCGCAGGCCCAGGCTCGTGCGCTGCACACCATTGCGCGTAAGCGGCGTAGTGACCCTCCTCGGCCACGTGCCGCTCGAGTACGCCGCCGATGGCGCCTTCGCGCGCCAGGCTGACGGCGCGACGCACGACCCAGAGGAGCTTGCGCGGATCGCCGCCGGCATAACGCAGATGGCGTCGCAATACCCGCAATCCCGCACGAAGGTGGGCGGGCCGCATCATGCGCAGGAGGGGGTTCGGAACTGCGGCAACGGCATGGCGGAAGGAGGTCCGTGGCGGGAAGGGAGGCCGGACGGGTGCGAAGCGACGCGGTCGGCGCCGCGTGGAGCTACGGTTTCGACGGCAACTCATTTTACCGGTTCCCTGCCGACAGGGCCCTTTGTCACGCCACGCCGCCGGCGCATTGCAACCTGGGCGGCCGCCAGGCGTGGACGTCTATAATTCAGCGGCATTGCCCCACCCGACGCATGCGGTCCGAGCCCTGCCGCGTCCAACCCCACCGGTCCTCGATGGTTTCTCCCGCACTCAGCGTCCGGTCCCTGTCGAAGCGCTTCGAAATCTACGAGCGCCCGGCCGATCGCCTCAAGCAGACGCTATGGCGAGGCCGCCGGCAGTACTACCGCGAGTTCTGGGCGTTGCGCGACGTCAGTTTCGCGCTTGCGCCCGGACAGGCGATGGGCATTGTCGGGCGCAACGGCTCCGGCAAGTCGACGCTGCTGCAATTGGTCGCGGGAACGCTATCGCCCACCCGCGGCGATGTTGACGCGCCCGGGCGCGTGTCCGCGCTGCTCGAGCTCGGCAGCGGCTTCAATCCGGAGTTCAGCGGCCGCGAGAATGTCTTCCTCAATGGCGCCATCCTGGGCCTGCGCCAGGCCGAGATGCGCGCGCTGCTGCCGGAAATCCTCGCATTCGCGGACATCGGCGACTTCGTCGACCGCCCGGTCAAGACTTACTCGAGCGGCATGCAGCTGCGGCTGGCGTTTGCGGTGGCCACCGCCGTGACCCCGCGCATCCTCATCGTGGACGAAGCGCTGGCCGTGGGTGACGAGGCCTTCCAGCGCAAGTGCTTTGCGCGCATTGAAAGGATCCGCGAAGATGGCGCGGCCGTGCTCTTCGTTTCGCATTCGCCGCAACAGATCCTCGAACTGTGCGACACGGCGATGCTGCTCGATGGTGGCGAGATGCTGCTTCGGGATGAACCCAGGCGCGTCGTGCCCGAATACCAGCGCCTGTTGTACGCCACGCCGCAAACCGCGGCGCAATTGCGCCTGCGCCTGCGCGGCGGTCGCGCCGAGCCCGACGTGTCCGCGCCGACATCCGCGCTTGCCGGAACGCCAACCGGCGCCGTATCGTCAACGACGGGCACCGCGACGGACCACGCGCTCGCCGCGACCTTCGACCCGGGATTGCGTTCGGCCAGCACCGTCGAATATGCAACCCACGGTGCGCAGATTGTCGAGCCGCGCATCACGACGACGGAAGGCCGCGACGTCAACGTGCTGGTGCGCGGCGAGCGCTATGTCGTGCGCTATACGGTGAAGTTTGCGCAGAGCGCGCGGCGCGTGCGCTTCGGCATGATGATCAAGACGACCTCGGGCGTGGAACTGGGCGGCGGCACCTGTCCTGACGCCGGATTCCTCGACGGCGAATTCGCCGCGGACACGTGCGTCACGATCCGTTTCGAATTCACCTGCAACCTCTTTGCCGGCATGTACTTTCTGAATACGGGACTCATGGGCGAAGTGCAGGGCATCGACACCTACCTGCATCGCCTGGTCGACGCGGTCGCGTTTCGCGTGGCCAACGATGCTTCGCGCAAGCAATCGGGCTATGTCGATTTTCATGTCGCCGCAGCGCTCGTCGATGGGGAAGCCAGTGGCTCCCGTTGATCTCCCGCCTGGCACAGAACGCCGCGTCTACGTGGTGGCCGGCATGCACCGCGCCGGCACCAGCGTGGTGGCGCGCGCGCTGCAGGCGCTTGGCGTGAATCTGGGCGAGCGGCTCATGTCCGCCGACCAGCGCATGAACGCGCGCGGATTCTTCGAAGACATCGATCTCGTCCGCATCGACGATGCGTTGCTCACGGCCTGCGGTGCCGATTGGAAAAGCAGTGCGCTGCTCGACGACGTCGACTGGACGGCGGACGCATTCGGCACCAGTGCCGTCGACGCTCGCACGCTGCTTGCTGCGCGTCTCGCTGCGGACGGCACCTACGGTTGCAAGGATCCGCGCCTGCCGCGCCTGCTCCCGTTCTGGCAGCGACAGTGGGCCACCGCCGGCGTGGCCGATCATTACGTGATCGCCATCCGCCACCCGCTCTCCGTGACCGCCTCGCTGACCGCCCGCGATCAGCTGGATGAGCGTCGCAGCGCGTGGCTCTGGCTCATCCACCTGGCCTGCTCGATGCACTACACCGCAGGCCGGCCGCGCGTGATCGTCGACTACGATCGCATGCTGGCCGCGCCGGAACGCGAACTCGAGCGAATGCGGACGATGCTGGCGCTGCCGCTCGCGCCGGATGCCGCTGCCGCGAGCGCCAGTTTTTGCGGCGACTTCCTGGCGCAGGCCTTGCGCCATGCGCAACATGGCGCTGCGGATCTCGTCACCAGCAACCTGCCCCCGGCCGTGCTCGAAGCCTGGACGCTGGCCAGCGCCATGGCGCGCGACGACGCCAACCTGGCGGAGGGACAGACCGGCTTCGCCGCGCTCTTCGCCGGCCTTCGGCAGATTTCTCCCCTGCTGGCGTACACCGGCACCGTCGAGCGGGCGGCCGATAACGTGCCAAGGCTGGAAGGCGAGTTGGCCTGGGCCAGAGCAGCGCTTGCCGAAACCAGGGGCTCCGTTGCCGAAGCGGGAGCCTATGCGGAAAGCCTCCGGGCCGTGTTGGGGGAACGGGATGCTGCCCATGCCACGGCCACTGCGTATGCGGCCGACCTGCAGGGCACCGTGCACCGCAAGGACGCCGAACTCGCCGCCATGCACCAGGTGCTGGAGCAGGTCCGGCAACGCGCGCTGGGCCGGATGTTATTGCGCACCATCTCGAAAAAATCCTGACTTCCGCTACAATTGCGCGCCTTTTGCCGGCCATTGCACTTTCGGCATTTGCCGCTGTCCATCTCCGCTGGGTCAATCGGCGGACTTCCGGCGCAAGCCAGCCTCTGATTCCCGCCAACATATTCTGCAGCGATCCCCTCATGGCCCTTGACCAACCTCCCATTCCGCCGTCCGCGCCGCCCGTTGCTGCCATCGTCGTTGCCGGGCCGCAGGCGACGGAACCGCTCGTTGTCTCCAGCAACGGCTTCAACTACACCATCACCGGCAACACCTTGCTGTACCCGGAGGTCGTGATCGCCGCCGTGGCGTCAGGGGCCGACCCCAAGGCATCCGTCGGCGCGCTGCACGCAGCCTATCTTGCGGCCGGCTATTTCCTTGCCACGCTGGTGGCCAACGTGGAGGACAAGGAAGTCGCAATCAAGGTGGTCGAGGGTCGGATCACCGAGGCCGGCATACCGCCCGATCTCGATGCCTTCTTCGACAACATCAAGAACCGCAAGGACATCAATCGCACCACCATGATGCTCGACGCCACCATGGCGGAGGCCTATTCGGCGCGGCAAGGCGTCCAGCCGCGCATCCAGTTCGGCGCCGGCGCCGACTACGGCGGCAGCAAGATGACGATCACCGAGCAGCCGATCGAGGGCGCCAAGCCGTGGAGCGCCGTGCTGGCCTTCAACAATTTCGGTAATCGCTACTCGAGCCGCTATGTGGCGCAGGCCAACGCCTCGTTTCGCCCGGGCGCCGGTATTGAGCTGACCGCCGGCTACGTCGAGGGTTTGCCCAACCTCGCGACCGAGAGCAAAGGCAGCTCGTACAACGCCGGTTCCGCAGGGGCATCGATCATCACGCCGTGGGGCTTCTACAACGTCAGCTACAACCAATCCATGTACCAGTACGGTGACATCGTTTCCCTCCTCAATCCGAAAGGCGAACTTTCCACCACCGCGCTCGCGGGCACGCAACTGCTTTTTGCGGATGAAACCACCCGCTTCGCCGTGTCGGAAGGGTATTCCTACTTCACCAACAAAGTAACCGTTGCGCAGGTCGATATTCCGATCACCGACCAGAAATACGACGTGGCCACCGCAGGTTTCACCTACAGCAAGGCCTATGCATTGGCCGGCCAGCCCGGCAGCTTCAGCGCAACGTTCAACTTGTCGAAAGGTCTCGCCGCCCGGAACGGCACCTTTGCCAATACGCAGCCCGGTGCCTCGACGCCGAGATTCACCGTCTATCAGGGTTCGGTGAACGCCTCCCAAAGCCTGCCGGCGGGTTTCGGTCTTGGTTTGACGCTGTCCGGACAGGTTACGGATATCGACAAGTTCTCGCGCTTGCCGTCAAGCCAGCAATGGGTGCTGGGCGGCTTCGGCAACCTCACCGCGTGGTACCCGGGAATCGTGTCCGGTGACAGCGGCTACCTTGCCCGTGCCGTCGCCAGCGGTCCCAGTTGGAGCTGGGGCGAATTCAATATCGGTCCCAACGTCTACGTCGAGGCCGGAGGTTCCAGAACTTCGTATATTTACCCGGATGTGCCCAATTCGCAGTTTTTGAGCGATTACGGAGTGGCTTTGGCGGGCACGGCGTTCAAGCGCGGCACAGTCAATCTGGCCTATGCCTGGCCCTTGCGAACCCGCGACGCCGGCCCGTTAATCGTCAACGGCAGCCGAGCGGGGCTTTACTTCAACGTCGCGCTGAGTTTCTAGGCGATCCGCAATGGCGATGCGCGATGGTGGCCGGACATTTTCCCCGCGATGATGAAACTGCAGGTTAGCCACCGCGACCACAAGTGTCGGGGAAATTATACAAAGGTGTTGTATTTTTTTCCTCTGGCTTGTTTCGGTTAACTTCGGCTGCTTCCTCCACTCTTGCCAATGCGTAATCGCCATTGTTTAATGCAAAGGTGGATGGTTTACCGCTTTGGCATATTTCTAAGTCATGAGGTTAATCCGCGCGAAAACAGGGTGGAGCGATGTATTTGGGGCCGGTTTTAGCAACAGCATTCGTGCGGCTAGCCCTGACAAAACTTGAATTAGACACTTCATATCAGGAGATGCATCGATGAAAAGCAATGTAGTCGGTTTCAACAATTTCTCGACCAAGCCGTTGGTCGCGGCAGTTGCCATGGCCCTGTTCGCTCCGGCCGTGCTTGCCGATAACGGGATGCCCGGGGCAGGGCTGGTGGTGCGCAACCAGGGCAACATCACGGTGAATACGATTCCGCTGCCGGGGAACAACCAGATCATCGGGTTGAACGACGGCGCGACGATCGCGACGACGGTGGGTGGCGTGGGCACGGTTATCCAGTGGGGTTCGCCTGGCGTCGTGGACAGTGCCAACAAGGCCGGTTTCAACTTGGCAGCGGGCAAGTCGCTGACGTTCAACGGCGTGGGGCTTTCGGGGTTCCTGAACATCGACATCAGCGGGCAGTTGTCGACGATCGCGGGGAAGGTGACGGCGGGTCCTGGGGTGGACCTGGCGATTGCGAACGAGAAGGGCATCACGGTGGCGTCGGGGGCGGTGATCACGGCGCCGAACGGGCTCAGCCTGGTGGGTTCGAACCTGAACACGATCGACGCGATCAATGCATATGACGCGGCGGCGCAGCTGCGGATGAATTTCGCGGGGAATTCGCCGGTCACGGTGGCCGGTAATTTGTCGGGTGTGGGTAGCTACCTGCTGGTCGCGGGCGCAGGTACGGTTAACGTATCGGGCAAGGCTCCTTCTGGTCCGACGACGCCGGTCACGATCGTGGGTGGCGTGGGCAGCGACTTCAATACCGTGTCGGGTGTGCTGACGCTGAACGACCTCGGTCCGGCCACCGACAAGGTACGCAGCAGCGCGCCGGCCAACGTCACCATCGGCTATGGCACTGCAGGCACGCCGTTCGACGCCAGCGCCGCCGGCCATAATCTGTACGTGGCGGCCAACGGCAACCTCACCAACACCGGCGTGTTGGAGTTCGGTCTGGATGGCACTGTCGTTTACAACCACCTGCAATGGACCGGCGCGCTGATCAACTCGGGCACGCTGCAGACCACCGCCGTCGGCACCGGACTCAACATCGACGTCCAGGGCAGCACGGTCCCCTGGTTCAACAACTCCGCGACGACCAACCCGCTGTATGCGCAGGGGGGCCTCAACAACACCGGCACGATGACGGCCAAGGATGGCTACCTCGACATCGGCGTCAACGGACCGATCACCAACGGCGGCACGCTCAATGCCGGCAATGGTTACCTCGATCTCACCACGTCGGCGGGCGCCATCGACAACAGCGCCACGATCACCAGCTCCAACAACATCTACGTGTATGCGGCGGACGGCAACGTCACCAACAGCGGCACGATGACGGCCAACGCCAGCGATATTTTCATCTGGGCCGGTTCCAACGGCAAGGCATCCAACCCGCATAACATCGTCAACAGTGGCAAGCTCACCAGCAACAAGAGCTACGTCTCGCTGCAGTCCGAGTTTGGCAGCATCACCAACACGGCCACGGGCGTGATCACGGCAACCGATGTCTATGTCTACGCCAACTACTCGACCGACGGGGTCTTCGGCAGCGCGACCAATGCCGGCACCATCAACATCACGTCGAAGGGCGGTAACGTCGAGTTCTTCAACTACGGCAACGGTGATATCAACGTCGGTGGCACGGTGCAGGCCACAGGCGCCGGCAATTACATCGGCTACTTCAGTGCGGCGCATTCGGGCAATCCCACAACGGGCGTCACGGCCCACGGCACGACGACCATCTCGACGCCGATCACGGTGCTGGCCAACAAGACCAGCGAGGGCATTTACCTGGCAGGCGAAAAGATCGTGGTGACCGCACCGTTGACGGTGTCTGAAGCTACCCTCGGCGCAGGCGCGGGCACGATCACGTTCTGGGGCAGCAATGGCTTCGGCAGCAACGCCACGACCATCGGCGCCAACCTGACGGCCGGTGGCTTCTACTTCTACACCAATGAAGGCGGCGAACTCGGCGGGCAGCCGTTCGACATGGCGGTGGTGCTCAACGGCAACCTGACCACGACCGCAGGCGGCAACCGCACGGCCCAGTTCTGGGATGCCAGCAGCGTCACGGGCATGGGCGTGATCACGGCCAACCACGTGCTGATCGATGCCTCCGGCAGCGTCCGCAGCCAGATGTCGAGCAACTACCTGAACAATGGCCTGCACATCACCACGGTCGGTGCCAATCCGTTGGTGGAAATCACGGCACGCAGCCCGGCCGTCCAGGCGATCAATCTGGCGATCACCGGTGATGCAACCGTCAGTTCGGGCAACACCGTGCTGCTCAACGATCCGTGCTACTCGGGCCTCTGCGTATTACCTTCAGGTGGGTACATCCCGCAGTCCAACGCCGGCAGCAGCTTGCTGGTGACGGCCTCGGGCAACCTGTCGGTAGGCGCCAACAACGGACCGGGCACGTTCTTCTCGGGCGGTCTTGGTGGCCTGTCATTCACCAACGGCTTCCTGTTCCCGGGCGGCGT
>JANMCS010000179.1:0-8068 GCA_031361405.1 Betaproteobacteria bacterium | reverse complement strand
GCAACCTGCTGCTGGTGGTGCCCGCCGCGCTGGTGCTGCAGGCCATTCTGCTGGCGGTCGGCGTTGGCCATCTGCCCAAGCCGGAGGAGGCGCTGCACTACGTCGACGGGCTCTCGCTTCTGGGCGCGACGCCGCTGTTCGCTGCGTTGACGGGCGTGCTGCTCTGGTTTTCCGCGGTATGCGCTGGGTGGTTCGAGAACTGGGCCACCTATCGGCACCTGCCCGAAGCGATCGGCCACAGCCGGCAGGTGCAGCGCTGGCTGGGCGACCGCGGCGCGGCGCGATTTGCGGCCATCGTGGATGACAATCTGGCGGCGCTGGGCGGCAATATCTCGCTCGGCCTCTTGTTGGGCATGGTGCCGGTGGTCGCGCTCTTTTTCGGGCTGCCGCTCGAAGTGCGCCACGTCACGTTGTCCACCGGGCAACTCGCGCTGGCGTCGTGGGCGCACGGCCAGGGCATCTTCGCGCTTTCCGCTTTCTGGTGGGCGGTGGTCGGCATCGGCGTGATCGGGTTCCTCAACCTGACCGTGTCGTTTGCATTGGCATTGTGGGTGGCCATCCGCTCGACGGGGCGCGGCGTGGTGTCCCGCCGGCGCCTGCGGCGCGCCGTGCTGGCACACCTCATCGCGTCCCCGCGCGATTTCCTGCTGCCCCCGCAAACCCGGTGAACGTCGCGACGGTCCAACGCGGGCATGGGTGGGGCGTTGCCCCAAAGCTTCGCCGGTGCCGCATAATTGCGCCCTTTTCGGGGCATCCGTGCCTCATTCTCCGGGACTCGCCATGGCCTCGATCTATGATTTTTCCGTCACCGACTTAGGCGGCAAGCCGGTCGAGCTCGACCGCTACAAGGGCCGTGCGATGTTGATCGTCAACACCGCCAGCCAATGCGGCTACACGCCGCAGTACAAGGGGCTCGAAGCGCTCTACGAGAAGTACCACGCCAAGGGCTTCGAGGTGCTGGGCTTCCCGTGCAATCAGTTCGGTGAGCAGGAGCCGGGCGACGCGAAGGCCATCGCGCAGTTCTGCGAACTCAATTTCGGCGTCACGTTCCCGCTGTTCGCCAAGGTCGACGTCAACGGCGACAAGGCGGCGCCGTTGTGGAAGTACCTCAAGGCTGAGAAGCCGGGACTTTTGGGCAGCGAAGGGATCAAGTGGAATTTCACCAAGTTCCTCGTCGACCGCGAGGGCCACGTGATCGCGCGTTTTGCACCCAAGGACACGCCGGAATCGATCGCGGCCGACATTGAAAAAGTGCTGTGATGTTGCTGCGTCGGCGTTGGGTGGTCACTGCCGTTGTCGTGATGGCGGTCGCCGGCGGCACCGCGTTCGCGCAGCCCGATCCCAACAAGACGCTGCGGGTGGCCTTCCTGATTGCCGAGACGGGCTTCGATCCGCAGGCCGCGTCGGATGTGTATTCGAACTACGTCAACCGCGTGATGTTCGACACGGTGTTTCGCTACGACTATGTCGCACGGCCGCACCGGATCATTCCCAACACGGCCGCGGCGATGCCGGAGATGGCGGACAACGGCCGGACCTGGACGATCAGGATCAAGCCGGGCACCTATTTCACCGATGATCCCGCGTTCAAAGGTGTGAAGCGCGAGCTGACGGCGGCCGACTATCTCTATTCGTGGAAGCGCACGCAGGACCCGAAGATGCGCTCGCCGCAACTGGAACTCCTCGACGGCAAGGTCGTCGGGATGGACGCCGTGCTGGCCCGTGCCAAGGCCACCGGCAAGTTCGACTACGACATGCCCATCGAAGGCATGCAACTGATCGACAAGTACACGCTGCGCCTCAAGTTCATCAATCCCAACTTCGACATCGTGGCCGATCTGACCGGCACGGGCTCGGCCGCCGTGGCGCGCGAAGTGGTGGAAGCCTACGGCGATGCCAGCGGCTGGATCATGGCCAACCCGGTCGGCACGGGCCCGTACCGATTGAAGGAGTGGCGGCGCGGCCAGAAGATCGTGCTCGAAGCGAGTCCCACGTTTCGCGACGTGCGCTATCCCGAAAGCACCGATCCTGCGGATCGCGCGCTGATGGCGCGGTTCAAGGGCAAACGCCTGCCGCTGATCGGCAAGATCGACATTGCGGTGATCGAGGAAGCCAACCCGCGATTGCAGGCATTCGAGAAGGGCGACCTCGACTACATCGAAGTGCCCGTGGATCTCGTGGCCAACGTGCTCGAGCCGGACAACCGCTTGAAATCGCGCTTCACCAGGGCGGGCGTGTCGTTGCAGCGCGGCGTCCAGCCGGGCATCACGTACACGTGGTTCAACATGGAAGATCCCGTCGTCGGCGGCTACACGCCGGAAAAGATCGCGCTGCGCCGCGCGATCGGCATGGCTTATAACGTGGACGAGGAAACCCAGGTGATTCGCCAGGGACAGGCCGAATACGCATCGCAGATCCTGCCGCCGGGCGTGACGGGGCACGATCCCAAGTTTCTTGGCAACTCGCGCTACGACGTCGCATCCGCGAAGGCGCTGCTCGACAAGTTTGGCTACATCGATCGCGACGGGGACGGCTGGCGCGACCTGCCCGACGGCAAGCCGCTGGTATTGAAGAAGGGCTCGGTCCCCAGCGCGCTGGAACGCCAGTACGACGAGCTGTGGAAGCGCAACATGACGGCGATCGGCATCAAGATGGATTTCGTCACGCAGAAGTGGCCCGATCTTCTCAAGATGGCGCGCAGTGGCCAGTTGCAGATGTGGCAATTGGGCAACCGCTCCACCAGCACGGAAGGCTACGGCTTCCTAGGATTGCTGTACGGCGGCAACGCTGGGCTGGCCAACCTGTCGCGGTTCAAGCTTCCTGCCTACGACAAGGCCTACGACGCGTCCCGACAATTGCCGGACGGGCCGGAGCGCGCGAAGCTGATGCGCGAGATGTCGCAGCTGGTGGCGGCCTACGCGCCATGGAAGATCAACGCCTACCGCTACGAGAACATGATCCTGTATCCGTGGGTGGAGGGCTACAAGCTCAACGTGTTCAACATCCATCCGTGGCAATACCTGGACCTCGATCCCAAGGTGCCGCGCAAGGGCGTGGAGTAGTGCGCACGCTTCGCCTCTTCGTCGCCGTTGCGGCGGCGACGTTGGCGCTGGGCGCTGCCGCGCAGGCCGATCCGAACAAGGTCTTGCGCGTTGCGTTTCGGGCGGCCGAAACGGGTTTCGATCCGCAGGTCGCGTCCGACATCTATTCGGGCTACGTGATACGCGCGATGTTTGAGCCGTTGTTCCGCTACGACTATCGCGCGCGTCCGCATGTGATCGTGCCCAACACGGCGGCAGCGTTGCCGGAGAGTTCCGCCGACGGCACCACGTGGACGATCCGCGTGAAGCCCGGCACCTATTTCATTGACGATCCTGCGTTCAAGGGCAGGAGGCGCGAACTCACCGCCGCCGACTACGCGTTTTCGTGGAAACGCACGCTCGACCCGAAGATGCGGTCGCCGCACCTCGACGTGTTCGACGGCAGGATCGTCGGCATGGAGGCGGTGCTGGCCAAGGCCAGGACCACCGGCAAGCTCGACTATGACGCACCGGTTGAAGGCCTGCAGGTGGTCGACCGCTATACGCTGAAGCTCAAACTCAACTATCCGTGGTTCGACTTGCCGGCCGAACTGACCGGGTCGGCTACTTCGGCGGTGGCGCGCGAAGTGGTCGAAGCCTATGGCGACGGCAGCGGCTGGGTGATGGCCAATCCGGTGGGCACAGGTCCGTATCAACTGCAAGACTGGCGGCGTGGGCAGCGCATCGTGCTGGCATCCAGCCCGACGTTTCGCGGCATCGCGTACGTGGACAGCAACGATCCGGCGGACCGCGCGGTCAATGCGCGCTTCAAGGGCAAGCGTTTTCCGCTGATCGGCCGCGTCGAGGCGGTGATCCTCGATGAGGGCAACCCGCGGCTGCTGGCGTTCGAGAAGGGCGAGCTCGACGTCCTCGAAGTTCCGTACGAACTGGTGCCCAACGTGATGCTGCCCGACAACAAGCTACAGCCCCGTTTTGCCAAGGCCGGCGTGTTGCTCGAGCGCGGCCTCCAGCCCTCCATCACCTATACGTATTTCAACATGGACGATTCCGTGGTGGGCGGCTACGCCAGCGCGCAGGTGGCGCTGCGCCGTGCCGTCGGCATGGCCTACAACGTGGACGAGGAGATCCGCATCATCCGGCACGGCCAGGGGACTCCGGCAACACAGGTGCTGCCGCCCGGTGTCGCGGGCTACGACGCGGCGTTCAATGTCGGTTCGCGTTTCGATCCCGCGGGTGCGAAGGCGCTGCTCGACAAGTTCGGCTACATCGATCGCGACAAGGACGGCTGGCGCGACACGCCGGACGGCAAGCCGCTGATCCTGAAGAAGGGCACGTCGCCGAGCGCGCTCGAGCGCCAGTACGACGAGCTGTGGCAACGCAACATGGCAGCGATCGGCGTGAAGATGGAATTCGTCACGCAGAAGTGGCCGGATCTCCTCAAGATGGCGCGCGGCGGCCAGTTGCAGATCTGGCAGCTGGCCAACACGTCGGCCACCACGGCGGGCAATCCGGTGCTCGGCTTGCTCTACGGCCCCAATGCCGGTCTGGCCAACCTGTCGCGCTTCAAGCTTCCCGACTTCGATCGCCTGTACGATGCGTCGCGTCGCCTGCCCGACGGCGCAGCGCGCACGAAGCTCGTGCGCGAGATGTCGCAACTGGTGGCGGCGTATGCGCCGTGGAAGATCAACGCGTATCGTTATGAAAACATCGTCGCGTATCCTTGGGTGATCGGATACAAGTACAACGGCTTCAACCAGCATCCGTGGCAATACCTGGACATCGATTCCAGGATGCCGCACAAGTTTGTGGAGTGACCATGATTCGTTTGCTTGCTGCTGCTGTCCTTGCGTTCTGTGCCGCCCCGCTGGCGGCGCAAGCGCCCGCCAAATGGGCCGACCCGGCCAAGGTGTTGCGCACGGTGATCATCATCACCGAGACAGGCTTTGATCCGCAGGCGTCGCAGGATCTGTATTCGAACGTGATCAATTCGGCGATCTTCGAGGCGCTGTATCAGTACGACTACCTGGCGCGCCCGTACAAGATCATTCCACGCGTGGCAGACGGCATGCCGGAAATTTCGGCCGATGGCCTCACGTGGAAGATCAAGGTCCGCAAGGGCATCTACTTTGCCGACGACCCGGTGTTCAAGGGCAAGCAGCGCGAGCTGACGGCGCACGACTTCGTCTACGCGTGGAAGCGGCTGGTCGATCCCAGGGTGCGCTCGCCCAATGGTTTCATCGTGCGCGGCAAGTTCGCGGGACTTGATGCGGCCGCGACTGCGGCCAAGGATGGCAAGTTCGATTACGACGCGCCCGTCGAAGGCCTGCGCGCGCTCGATCGCCACACCATTCAGATCCACTTCGCCGAACCCGAATTCACGTTCCTGCCGTACCTCACCGCTACCCAGCTGGCGCCGGTGGCGCGCGAAGTGATCGAGGCGTATGCCGACACGACCGGCTGGGCGATGGCCAATCCGGTGGGCACGGGTGCCTATCGGCTGAAGGAATGGCGGCGCGGGCAGAAGATCACCCTCGAGGCCAATCCCGGCTTTCGCGAAGAGTACTTTCCTGCGCTACCCGCCAATGCCGATGCCACCGCGCGCGCGGCTTACGCCGCGATGAAGGGCAAGCGGATCCCGCAGATCGGACGCATCGAAGTCAGCGTGCTGGAGGAATCCAATCCGCGCCTGCTTGCCTTCACCGGCAACGAGCTCGACCTGATCGACGTGCCGCGCGACTTGATCGCCCGCGTGATGGATGACCGCAACCAGTTGCTGCCCGCGTTTGCCAATGCCGGGGTCACGCTGCAGCGCATCCAGGAGGCAGGTCTCGCGTTCTTCGCGTACTTCAACATGAACGACCCGGTGGTCGGCGGCTACACGCCAGAGCGGATCGCACTGCGCCGGGCCATCCTGATGGGTTACAACCCGGCCGAGATGGTGCAGGTGGGCCTGCACGGCCAGGGCTCGCCGGCCACGCAGCCGATTCCGCCCGAGGTGCCGGGCCACGTGCCCGGCCTCAAATCGAGCACACCTTTCGACCCCGTGCTGGCGCGCGCGCTGCTCGACAAATTCGGCTACAAGGATCGCGACGGCGACGGGTTCCGCGAACTACCGGACGGCAAGCCGCTGACGTTGACGATGGGCTCTGCGCCCACCGGCGAAAACCGCATCCGTGACGAGCTGTGGCTGAAGAACATGAAGGAAATCGGCATCCGCATCGAGTTCCTGAAGCAGAAGTGGCCCGACCTGCTCAAGATGTCCCGCGCCGGCCAGTTGCAGATGTGGCAACTCGGCTGGACCGCCGACACGGCGGAGTCGTTCATGCAGCTCGCGTACGGCCCCGATGCCGGCGAGATCAATCTCGGCCGCTTCAAGAACACCGAATACGACGAGCTCTTCCGGCAGAGCCGGCGCGTACGCACCGATGCCGAGCGCGACAAGCTCTACGCGAAGATGACCGGCATCATCAGCGCGTATGCGCCGATCGGCGGTGGCGTCTATCGCATCGAGAACACGATCGCACAGCCGTGGGTGCAAGGCTACAAGAAGAGCAGCTTTGCGCAGCAGGGCTGGCGGTATCTCGACATCGATCCGGCAACGATGAAACGCCCTTGATTGCGCAATGAACCGGACGCAGCGCTGGGCGCGCCGGACCTTCACGGGCCTTTGGCGCCACCCGGATTTCCGAAAGCTCTGGTTGTCGTTGACGATCACGTCGTTCGGCGCCCAGGTCACCAATCTCGCGTTGCCGCTGACGGCGGCATTGCTGCTGCACGCCACCCCGTTGCAGATGGGCATCCTGATCGCGCTCGAATCGTTGCCCTTTGCGCTGGTATCGCTGCACGCCGGCGTGCTGCTCGATCGCGTGCGCAAGCTGCCGATCGTGATTTTCTCGGACCTCGCGCGCGGTGTCGCGTTGTTGGTGGTACCCCTCGCCGCGTTCACCGATACGCTGTCGATGGGGGTTCTCTTTGTCGTCGGATTCTTTTGCGGCGTGCAGAACGTCGTGGGCGGCGCGGCCCACCAGGTGCTGCTGGCATTGCTGGCCGGACGCAAGCGGCTGGTGGAGGCCAACGCCAAGACCGCATTGGGCGAAACGTCGGCTGCGCTGGTGGGCCCCGGTGTCGCGGGCGCGCTGATCCAGCTCTTCACCGCGCCCTTTGCCATCCTGCTGGATGCGTTCGCGTTCTTCGTGTCGGCATGGCTGCTGCGCGATGTGAAGGCGGTGGCGGATGTGCCGCATCCGGGACCCAAGACATCGGTGGGCGCGGAGATCGTCGAAGGGCTGCGGCTGGTGGCGGGCAATCGCACGCTCTTCGCGCTGGCCTGGCTCTCGGGACTGTGGCAGTTCCTGCATCACATGCAAATCGCCGTGCTGATCCTGTTCGCGACGCGCGACCTGCACCTGTCGGCAGGCGCAATCGGCTTGACCTACGTGTTCGGCGGCCTGGGGTGCGTGATCGGCGCGGCGTTCGCCGAACGACTCACCGCGCGCCTGGGCGTGGGGCCCCTCATCCTGCACGGGCTGACGCTCACCGCGCTGGCGTGGCAGGCTTTCGGAATGATCGATGGCCCCGTGTGGCTGGCCACGGTGCTGCTTGGCATCGCCATGCTGGTGTTCGATTTCGGCGGCGTGCTTTACGGGATCAACTACCTTTCGCTGCGCCAGGCGATCACGCCCGACCGGCTGCTGGGACGCATGACCGCCACGATGCGTTTTCTCACCGTGTCTGCCGCACCGGTCGGCGCGCTGTTCGGCGGCGCACTGGCGACCTGGATCGGCTTGCGGGGCACGCTGCTCACTGTCGGCGTGCTGGGCTTGCTGCTTGCTGTCGCCGCGGTGCTGTGGTCACCGGTGCGGCGGCATCGAGTGTTGCCCGCTGTAGCACCGTAGGCGAGGCTTCAGCCTCGCAGGGATAGCGGTCGTCAAAGCCGCGAGGCCGTCGCACCGTAGGCGAGGCTTCAGCCTCGCGGGTATGCCGTGCGTCTAACCCGCGAGGCTGAAGCCTCGCCTACCGTTTGGCGC
>JANMCS010000124.1:0-11057 GCA_031361405.1 Betaproteobacteria bacterium | reverse complement strand
TGCAGGATCGCGCGCTGGATCACGCGCTGGAAACCCTGCGTGGGCTGCGTGTCGGCGTCAGAATGCGGCGCCAGCCGCGGCGTGTGCTCCTGGATGAAGTCGGCCAACACGCCGCGCAATTCGTCCAGGTCGACGCCGCAGGCCTTCAATACCTCAGCCGCGGAGGGATTGTCGAGCATTGCCAACAACAAGTGCTCGACCGTGATGAACTCGTGCTGCTTCTGCCTGGCCTCGACAAAGGCCATGTGGAGGGAGACTTCAAGTTCCTGCGCAATCATCGGCCTTCCTTCATCCTTTCGTCACCTTGCGGGCTACCGTGGAATACCGGTCCCGCAAAGCTATAACGCCTACGTCTCCTCCATCGTGCACTGCAAAGGGTGCTGATGCTTGCGTGCAATGTTGATTACTTGTTCGACCTTGGCTGCCGCCACCTCGCGCGTGAAGGTTCCGCAGACCCCGACCCCTTCCCGATGAATCTGCAACATCACCTGCGTGGCTTTCTCGCGGCTCATGGCGAATACAGTTTGCAGGACGACGACGACGAAGTCCATCGGAGTGTAATCGTCATTCAGCAACATGACCTTGTACAAAGGCGGGGGCTTGACTTTGGCCTTGGCGGCTTCGAGAACGCTGCCGATTTGCTGCTGGTTGCTCATCGCCTGCACGATACTCCGGATCAAAATGGGGTCAATGTTTGACGATTGCAACAGTTTTTACAAGAGGACGGTACGGCTGTCGGCCTGTGCTTGACGCGTTCCCGCGGAGGCGCGTAAAACTGGAGTGTTCGGCGCACCGTCTATCCGGTCGCGGACGGGAGCTACGCGCCAGGCGCCGATCCCCCGCCCTGCCCACCGGTCAATGGCGCCCGGGCTTCTCGTTCATCTTCAAAAGGAACACGCAGTATGGCAACCGGTACAGTCAAGTGGTTCAATGATGCAAAGGGTTTCGGCTTCGTTACGCCGGACGGTGGCGGCGAAGACCTTTTTGCGCATTTTTCGGCGATCAACATGCCGGGCTTCAAGTCATTGAAGGAGGGCCAGAAGGTCTCCTTCGAAGTGACTCAAGGTCCGAAGGGCAAGCAGGCGTCCAACATCCAGGCCGCCTGATCGGGCTACGCGCCCACGGTCGCCGCCCCAACGGCAGCGACTGATGCAATTCCCGGGCCCGTGCATGCGCGGGCCCGTTTTTATTGCCGGCGCCTTGTCCATGCGGGCACCCGCACCCAAACAAAAGCCCGCCAGCCGGCGGGCCTTTGTCGACGACAACGCGCTTACATCCGGTCGATCATCGCCCGTCCGAACGCCGAACACGACAGCTGCGTGGCGCCGGGCAGCAACCGCGCGAAATCGTAAGTAACCATCTTGTCGAGAATGGCTTTCTCGAGGCTGGTCTCGATCAGCGCCGCGGCTTCCTTCCAGCCCATGTGCACCAGCATCATCTGGGCGGACAGGATTTCCGAGCCCGGATTGACGTAGTCCTTGCCGGCGTACTTCGGCGCCGTGCCGTGCGTGGCCTCGAACATGGCCACCGTGTCTGACAGGTTGGCACCCGGCGCGATGCCGATGCCCCCCACCTGCGCGGCCAGCGCGTCGGAGACGTAGTCGCCGTTGAGATTGAGCGTGGCGATCACGTCATATTCGGCCGGTCGCAGCAGGATCTGCTGCAGGAACGCGTCGGCGATCACGTCCTTGACCACGATTTCACGACCGGTCCGGGGATTCTTGAAGCTCATCCACGGGCCGCCGTCGATGGGCTTGGCGCCGAATTCCTTCTCCGCCAGCGCGTAGCCCCAGTCGCGGAACCCGCCTTCAGTGAATTTCATGATGTTGCCCTTGTGCACCAGCGACAGCGACTTGCGATCATTGTCGATCACGTATTGCATCGCCTTGCGCACGAGGCGCTCCGTGCCTTCGCGCGATACCGGCTTGATGCCGATGCCCGACGTGTTCGGAAAGCGGATCTTCTTGACCCCCATTTCGTTGATCAGAAAGTTGATCAGCTTCTTCGCCTCGGGCGATTCGGCGGGCCACTCGATGCCGGCGTAGATGTCCTCGGAATTCTCGCGGAAGATCACCATGTCGGTCTTCTCGGGCTCCTTCACCGGCGACGGCACGCCCTTGAACCAGCGCACCGGGCGCAGGCACACGTACAGGTCCAGCTGCTGGCGCAGCGCGACGTTGAGCGAGCGGATGCCACCGCCCACCGGCGTGGTCAGCGGGCCCTTGATCGACACCACGTAGTCCTTGAGGATGGCCAGCGTCTCGTCGGGCAACCACACGTCCGGGCCGTAGACGTGGGTCGATTTCTCGCCCGCGTAGATCTCCATCCAGTGGATCTTGCGCTTGCCGCCATAGGCCTTGGCCACGGCCGCATCCACGACCTTGATCATCACCGGCGTGATGTCGACACCCGTGCCGTCGCCCTCGATGTACGGAATGATCGGTTGATCCGGTACATTGAGGCTTGCGTCAGGATTGACGGTGATCTTGATACCACCCGTCGGTACCTTGACGTGCTGATAGCTGGACATGGATGCTCCTGTTGTGAGGGGATGCCGGGGACGTCCGCAATGGCGCCTTAAGCCGACGGGCGCGGAACGATTCTCTCTCGTCAACCTGAAATTATCCGTGAAAACACGCCATCCCGCCACGCCCGCCCTGCCTTCGGCCGAGGCGCTGATCCTCTTCTACAAGCCGTACGGCGTGCTGTGTCAGTTCACCGGCGACGGCACCAAGCGCACGCTGGCCGACTTCATCCGCGTGCCGGATGTGTATCCGGCCGGACGGCTCGACACCGACAGCGAAGGACTGATGCTGTTGACGTCCAACGGGCGCATCCAGGCCCGCATCGCCGACCCGCGCCACAAGCTGCCCAAGGTCTACTGGGCGCAGGTTGAAGGGCTGCCGCAACCGGAACAATTGCAGCAGTTGGAACGCGGGGTCGAATTGACCGATGGCGTCACCCGGCCCGCGCAGGCGCAGTTGTTACCGGCCTCGCCCGATGTGCCGCCCCGCGATCCACCGATCCGCCATCGACTCACCGTGCCCACGGCGTGGCTCGAGCTCACATTGACGGAAGGGCGCAATCGCCAGGTGCGGCGGATGACGGCCGCCGTGGGGCTGCCCACGTTGCGCCTCATTCGCGTGGCGATGGGCCGGTTCACGCTGGACGGGCTGGCGCCGGGCGCGTGGCGCGCGCTCGAGGGCGAGGACGCCGTGCTATGATCGCCCGCCTCTGCTGCATCGAAGCGCCGTCCATCTTTGGACCGCCACGATGCGCTGCCGCCACTTCGTTCCGCGGTCCGCCGCCCATCCAGCCCAATTGATGTGATACGCCGCCTGCTCGCCCGCCTGATCCCCGGCCGGCCTAAGCGCGACCCGAAGATCTATCGCGCCAGCGACCACCCGGTCCGCCGCGACCAGATTCCGCGCGGTGCCCGCCAGGTCACCGAAAAACTCCAGGAAGCCGGATTCCTCGCCTTCGTTGTCGGCGGCGCGGTCCGCGACCTGCTGCTGGGACTCGTCCCCAAGGACTTTGACATCGCCACCAATGCGACGCCGGAGCAGGTGAAGCCGCTGTTCAGGCGTTCGTTCATCATCGGTCGCCGCTTCCGTCTGGTGCACGTCCACGCGGGCGCCGAAGTGCTCGAAGTCTCCACGTTTCGTGCGGCGCAGGCCGGCACCGATGCCACCGACGAGCACGGGCGTCTCCTCTCCGACAACGTCTACGGCTCGCAATCGGAAGATGCAGTGCGCCGCGATTTCACGATCAACGCGCTCTATTTCGATCCGACCACCGAGGAAATCTGGGACTACGTCGGCGGCGTCGTCGACGTCCGCGCGCGGCGCCTCAAGCTGATCGGGCCGCCGGTCACGCGGTTCCGCGAAGACCCCGTGCGCATGCTGCGCGCGGTCCGCCTCGCCGCGAAGGTTGGCGTGGCCATCGATCCGAAGACCGCAGCACCGATTCCCAAGCTGGCGAGCCTGATGCACAACGTGCCGCCGGCCCGCCTGTTCGACGAGATGCAGAAGCTGCTGCTTTCCGGGCACGCAGTGGAAACGTTGAAGAGCCTGCGCACGCACGGGCTTTCGCATGGCCTGCTGCCATTGCTGGACGTGATCCTCGAGCAACCGCTCGGACCCAGATTCATCGAAGCCGCGCTGGCCGGCACCGACGCGCGCGTGCTGGCGGGCAAGGCCGTCTCGCCTGCGTTCCTGTTTGCTACGCTGCTGTGGCACGAAGTGCTGCTGCAGTGGAACGCCGCCAAGGACCGCAACGAGAAACCGCTGCCCGCATTGTTCGACGCGATGGACCGCGTGCTGGCCGCGCAAGGGCAGCGCATTTCGATTCCACGCCGCTTCGAGGCCACGATCAAGGAGATCTGGTCGCTGCAGCCGCGCTTCGAGCAGCGCGCCGGCACGCGGCCGTTTCGCCTGCTCGAGCATCCGCGTTTCCGCGCCGCCTACGATTTTCTTGAATTGCGCGGCAAGTCGGGCGAGATCGAGATGGCGCTGGTCGACTGGTGGACGCGATTCCAGGACGCGAGCGAAGCCGAGCGCGCGGCGATGCTGAAACCCGACGAAGCGCCGAAAAAGGGCCGCCGGTCACGTGGCCGCGGGCGCAAGCGCCACGATGACGGCGGCGCCGACGCTGCGCCCGCGCACGATCCGGTCGAGCCCGGTTGATCGCTGGTGTGGGCGCGCCCGCGGTAGTCATCGTCGGCCTCGGCAGCAATCTTGCCCACCCACGCCGCCAGCTCGCCCGGGCCACGGTCGCCCTCGCGCGCCTGCCGGGCACCCGCCTGGTGCGCACGTCGCGCAACTACGTTTCCGCCCCGGTGGGCGCGACGATGCCGCAGCCCGACTACGTCAACGCCGCGATCGCATTGCGCACCACGCTCCCGCCACGCGCGCTGCTGCGGTTCCTGCACATGATCGAGCGGCGACAGCAACGCCGGCGCGAACCCGACGCGCCGCGCAACGCACCGCGGACGCTCGACCTCGATTTGCTACTATACGGCCGCCGTCGCGTCCACATCGCGCAACTCACGATTCCCCATCCGCGCATGCATGAACGGGCCTTCACCTTGCGACCATTGCGCGACATCGCGCCGGCGGCCACCATTCCGGGCCGCGGGCTCGCGCGTCGCTTCATCGCTGCGGTGAAGCACCAGCGCATCGCGCGCACCCGCGTCCACCCGCTGCGCTGACCATCACCAAGAAACCACGCGATGGATATCGAGAAATGCCGCTACATCGTGGTGGAGGGGCCGATCGGTGCCGGCAAGACCAGCCTCGCGCGCGAACTGGCTGGTCGCCTGGAAGCCGACCTGCTGCTGGAGCAGCCCGAGGACAATCCATTTCTGTCGCGCTTTTACGAGGACATGCCGCGCTTCGCGCTGCCGACGCAGCTGACGTTCCTGTTCCAGCGCGCCGACCAATTGCGCGAACTTGCCCAGCTCGACCTGTTTCGCCAGCCGACGGTGTCGGATTTCCTGCTGGACAAGGATCCGCTGTTCGCCCGGCTCAACCTGCGCGACGATGAATTCACGCTGTACGAAAAAGTCTACCGGCACCTGAAGCCGCAGACCGCGACGCCCGATCTCGTGATCTACCTGCAGGCGCCGGTGTCGACATTGGTGGAGCGCGTGCGCCAGCGCGGCGTGGACTTCGAGCAGGCCATCCCGGACGAATACCTGGCCCGCCTCGCTGATGCCTACGCGCGCTTCTTCTATCAATACGACGAGGCGCCACTGCTCATCATCAACAGCGAGCGCCTGAATTTCGTGGACAACCCCGCGCACATGAAGCTCTTGCTGGCGCGCGTGGCAGGCATGCGCGCGCGCCGCGAGTTCTTCAATCTCGGCCAGATCTGAGGGCACGCCACCGATGGAACTGATCCGCACCGCGGCCGCATTGGCAACACGCCTCGATGGCGCCGGCCGCGTCGCCTTCGTGCCCACGATGGGCAACCTGCACGACGGTCACCACGAGCTGTGCCGCATCGCGCGCCGTCATGGCGACGCGGTGGTGGCCAGCATCTTCGTCAATCGGTTGCAGTTCGGACCCAACGAGGATTTCGACCGCTATCCGCGCACCTTCGAGGCCGACATGGCGGGCCTCGAGCGCGAGGGGGTGGACGTGCTGTTCGCGCCGCTCGAGCACGAGATGTACCCGACGCCGCAGGTGTACCGCGTGGTGCCGCCCGGTGTCGCGGACGAACTTGAAGGCGCCTTCAGACCGGGGTTTTTCGGCGGCGTGTGCACCGTCGTGCTGAAGCTCTTCAACCTCGTGCAGCCCGACGTGGCCGTGTTCGGCAAGAAGGACCGGCAGCAGTTGAAGATCGTCCGCGGCATGGTTCAGCAATTCAACATGCCGATCGAGATCGTGCCGGCCGAGACCGTGCGCGCCGACGATGGTCTGGCGCTATCGTCGCGCAACGGCTACCTGACGGCGGACGAGCGCCTCGAGGCGCCCAATCTCCACCGCGTGCTGCGCAACATCGCCGACGCCATCAGCGCGGGCCGGCGCGAATACGCCAATCTCGAGTCCGCGGGTCGCGCCGAACAGGCCGCGCGGGGCTGGAAGGTCGACTACATCGCCGTGCGCAACGGGCTCGGCCTGCACATTCCGCACCCGGAAGGCTTCGATCACCCCAGCGTGCTGATCGTGCTGGCGGCGGCCACGCTGGGCGTCACCAGGCTGATCGACAACCTGGACGTCATCCGGCAGGAAGGCAAGGATTAGCGAGCCGTAACCACGCCGTCATGGCACATTGCCAATATCGAGCGAACTTGCGCACACTATCGATCATGAAAATCCTGACCCTGCTGCTTGCCGCCCTGGCCGCGGTCGCGCCCGGCGTGTCGGCCCAGGAGTCGTGGCCGGCCAGGCCCATCCGGTTGATCGTGCCATTCCCGCCGGGTGCCGGCACCGATACGGTGGCGCGCTTCGTCGCGCAGAAACTGGGCGAGGCGATGAAGTCCACGATCATCGTCGAAAACAAGACCGGCGCCGGCGGCGCGATCGGTGCCGCGGAAGCCGCAGCGGCGGCGCCCGATGGCTACACGTTGTTGTTCGTCGCGTCGCCCTTCACGACCGTGGCGGCGTCCGCGCGCACGCCGGGCTACGACCCGGTGAAGCAGTTCGTGCCCGTGGCGCCCATCGCCTCGGGGCCGCTGGCGTTCGTCGTCAACGTCGACGTGCCCGCCACCACGATGCGCGAGTTCATCGCGCTCGCCAAGGCGCAGCCGGGCAAGTTCAACTACGGCTCCGCCGGCACCGGCAGCGTCAACCACCTCGCGCTGGAACTGATGAACAATCGCGCGGGCACCACCATTGTCCATGTGCCTTATCGCGGCATCGCCGACGCCACCAAGGATCTGCTCGGCGGCACCATCCACGCGATGACCGCGTCGATTCCCGCCACGTTGCCGCTGCAATCCGAAAAGCGCGTCAAGGTGCTCGCGGTCACGGGGCCGAAGCGGATCCCGCAAATGCCGGGCGTGCCCAGCTGGCAGGAAGAAGGCGTGCCCAACGCCAGCGTCATCAACTACTGGGGTATCGTGGCGCCGCTCGGCACCCCGCCCGCAGTGATCCAGCGGATCAATGCCGAAGTGCAGAAGATCCTGGCGCATCCCGACGTGCGGGAGCGGCTCGAGCGCGAAGGCGCGGAATTGATTCCCGGACCGCCCGAGCGGCTGGGCATGTTGATCGAGGGCGACCTCAATCACTGGAAGAAGCTGATCGCCGACGGCAATTTGCGCTTCGACTGATCGCGCGCTGTTGCACGCGACGCTCGCGCATGTAAGGCACGCGGTATCAAGCGCCTGCGAACCGTCAGCGCGCTGCCTGCGTGAGCTCGAGCGCGTTCGCGCCGACACAATCGCGCAACCGTTCGCACTCCGCCGCCAGGGCATGGCGAAACGCCACTGCGCGGGGTGGCGCGGCGACAAACTGCGTTTCCACGCGCAACGTGCCGGCGTCCATGCGCGCGTTGGCCCAGCCGATCACATCATCACGCCACAGGAGCGGCAGCGCGTAGTAGCCAAACTGGCGTTTCATTGGCGGCGTGTAGGCCTCGAGGCGATACTCCCACCCCCAGAAGGCCTCGAAGCGCGGGCGATCCCACACCACCGGATCAAACGGCGTCAGCAGGCGCACGGTTTCCGGGACCTCGTCGCGCACCTTTTCGCCGGCCGGTAGCAGCCACGTAACGCCGTCGATCTCGACGCGCGCGACATCGTCGCCCGCGCGCACCGCGCGCAACGTGCGCTCGCGCAGCGGAATCGGTACCGAGCTGCGCGTGATCATCCGGATCAACTGGCGAAACGAGGCATCGGGCAGTGGCGCATAGAGGTCGAGCAGCAACAACATCAGCGCGCGGGCCCGCGCCGCCGGCAGCAGCGGCTCGGCAAACGGGGCGGCCGCCGCGTAGACCTTGATGCCCTGCTCGCGGCGCACCACGTGCAATTTGCCGCGGTAGTGCAGCGCCTCGAGCGCGCGCGTGGTCGCCGACGAGATACCGCCCCATCCGCTCATCACCTGCACCCGGCCGAACGCCGCCGCGAGGTCGCGCGGATGGGCATCGCCGCGCGCCTTCACGTGGGCCAGCACGCGTGCCGGCAGGCGCGGATGTTCGCGCTCGATATCGAGACTGTGCGGCCGACCGCGCGGATGCAGCAGCGCGCGTGTGGCCGCGGTCATCACGCCGTAACAGTGAATGTAATCTTCGGCGAGCGGCAGCTGTGGATACTGCCGGTCGAGATCGCCCGCGCGATAGCCCGGCACGCGCTGGCGCAGGATCAGGTCGGCGGCCCGCGCCGGCGCGCGGATGGGATCGAGCTGGACGAAGCGCAGTTGCTGCAGTGCCGCGGCGACATCCTTGACAGGCGCCAGCGAGCGATTGACGGCGTGCGCGCGCAGCGCGCGCAGGGGCTTGCCGAGACGCACGTCAGGCCGCGCGCAGCGCGTCGACAATCTTCATCCGCGACGCGCGCGCGGCCGGCAGGAAACCGCCGATGAAGCCCATCGTCAACGAAAAGACGAGCGAGATCGCGATGATCTGCGGCGTGAGCGTGAAGTGGAACGCGATCTCGGCAAACGTCTGGAAGTTGGTCGTGGAGATGGGCACCGCCTGCATGAACGACGCCCCGATGAGGCCCACGATGCCACCGACCAGGCCCAGCAGCAGCGCCTCGCCCAGGAAGGCGACCAGGATCGCCGTGCGCGAGAAGCCCAAGGCCCGCAGCGTGCCGATCTCGCTGGTGCGCGACGCGACACTCGCATACATCGTGATCATCGCGCCGATGATGGCGCCGATCGAAAATATCACCGAGATCGTGGTGCCGAGATAGGCGATGAACTTGGCCAACTGCTCCGACTGGTCCGCGTAGAACTGCGATTCGCGCTTCACGTCGACCTGCAGCCGCTGGTCGCCATCGATGGCGCGCTTCAGGTCGTCGAAGCGATCGGCGTCCACGAGGCGGAAGATGACTGCGGAAAAGGCCTGCCGCCGGAAGGTCTGCATCAGTTGCTCGGCGTCACCCCATATTTCAGAGTTGAAGCCGGTGCGTCCGGCATCGAACACGCCCACCACGGTCCAGTCGCGCTGCCCGAAGCGCAGCGTCTCGCCGATGGCCGCGCCGCGAAAGCCGGTGGCAATCGACTGACCGGCGATGATTTCCGAGGTCCCGGGCCGGAACATGCGACCTTCGGCGATCGTCACCTGCGGACGCAGCGTCAAGCCGTGGTCGGTGACGCCGCGGATGACCACATTGGACGCCTTGCCGGAGTCGCGCTTGGGCAGGTTGATCAGCACCACCGGTTCCTTCGACACGAGCTTGGTACCGTCGGCGTCCGTGGCGATGTACGGCAGGCTCTCGACGATGGACGCCGAACGGCGATCCACGCCACTTTGCACTTCTGACTGCGAGCCTTTGCGGATGACGATCACGTTGTCGGGCTGGCCGGTGCCGACCAGCGTTTCGCGCAGGCCGGCGGCCAGCATCAGCACGGTGGCGAACACGTAGACGACCAGCGCCATCCCACCTGCCGTCAGCAGCGTGGTGAGCCGACGCGCCATCAGGTTGCGCGCGATGTAGGCGATGGGGATGCCGGTCACGCCGCTAGCCCACCGACCGCAAGCCGTCGACGATGCGCACCCGGCCGGCGCGCCACGCAGGCACGGCCGAGGCCACGAGACCCACGACCAGCGCCGCGCCGAGCTGCATCAACATCGTCTCGTGCGACACGAAGAACACCGGGAAGAGCGTACCCATCGCGGTGCCGAAGACACCGGCCACGGGGATGGTGAGAGCCACCGCGATCAGGCCACCGCAAAGCGCGATGCTCAACGACTCGGCGATGATGAGCATGGCCACGAAGGCGCCGCCGAATCCCAGCGCCTTCATCGTGGCGTATTCGGAATAGCGCTCGCGCGCCGTCATCGCCATCGTGTTGGCCATCACCGCCATGATGATGATGATCACGACGAAGGACACCGCCTGGATCGCCACCAGGATGGCTTCGGTCATCGCGACAAAGCCCAGCTGGAAGGCTTTCTCCGTTTCGGTGAGTGTTTCCGCCAGCGAGTTCTTGAACGTGGCGTCCACGCGTGCGGAAATCTCCGCGGCCTGGCCCGGATCGCGGATCTGGACGACATAGACCCCCGCCTGGTCGCCGCGACGGGGAAAACGCGCCTTCACCGTCTCGTTCAGATAGTTCCAGTGAAACAGGAACTGCGACTCGTCGACCTTGGCATCGGCGCCGTCGTAGATGCCCCGCAGCGTGAAGGTCCAGGTACCGGGATAGATGGTGCCCCGCAGCGGGATCTGGTCGCCGATCTTCCACTTGTAAAGGTCGGCCAGCTTGCGCCCCACCACCACGCCCTGTCGATCGACCTGGAAGGCCTTCTTTTCCTCGGGCTTGAATACATACTCCGGATACAAGTCGAGGTAGGAGGCTGCGTCGACCGCGAACTGCGGGAAGAAGTTGCCTTCGGTGATGTAGACACCGCCGAACCAGTTGGCCCACGACACACCGGACACGCCGTCGACC
>JANMCS010000115.1:0-10497 GCA_031361405.1 Betaproteobacteria bacterium | reverse complement strand
CACGGTGAACACGCGCACGCCGCGCTCGGCGGCCATTCGCGCCGCTTCCAGCGGATCGGGCCCGGTCGTGGTCTGGCCGTCGGTGAGCAGGATGATGGCCGCGGATACATACGATCCGGGCGGCACCGCCTTGACGTCCGGCTTGTCCCCCTTGCCGCCCTTGCCCGCCTTGTCGATGGGCGCAGAGCGCGATTGGTCGCCGCGCGGGTTCCACGAGCGCAGGTCGAACTCGGCTTCGGGGAAAATGGTCTTCAGCGAGACGAGGATGCCGCTGCCCACCGCCGTGCCGCGCTGCAGCTGGAAGCGATCGATGGCCGCGAGGCTGTCCACGCGGTTCATGGGGGGCGGGTGCACCACTGCGGCGGTGCCGGCATATGACACGATGCCCACGCGCGTGCGCGACGGCTGCTCGTTGACGAACGCGCGCGCCGCCTCCTGCGCAGCGACGATGCGACTGGGCAGCACGTCGGTGGCACGCATGCTGCCCGACACATCCATCGCCAGGATGATGGTTTCGTGCTGCGACGGCAGCATCACGATCGCCTGCGGCCGCGCGATGGCGATCAGCATCAGCGTCAGCGCGATCAGCATCAAAACTGGCGGCACATGCCGGCGCCAGCGCTGGCCGGGACCGATGGCCTCCTTGATCATCGCCAGGCTGGCGTAGCGCACCGATGCGCTTTTCTTGCGCGACAGCAGCCACACGTACAGCGCCACCAGCACGGGCACCAGGAGCAACAGCCACAGCAGTTCGGGCCACAGGAAGGTCATGCCGGCCGGCTCGTCAGGTGCTGCGGCACGCCACCGCCGGCGGCGAGGCGACTGCGCTGCTTGCGCAGGTCGGCAAAACGCATGATCGCGTCGACCAGGTCGTCGTCGGTGGCAAGTTCGAGTGCGTCCACGCCCGCGTGCACGAAGGCTTGGCGCAGCTCGTCCTCGCGCTTGACCGCCAGTTCGGCAAAGCGCCGGCGAAAGCCCTTGTCGTGCGTGTCGACGAAGATCTGCTCGCCCGTTTCGGCATCCTGGATGTGCAGCATGCCAAGATCCGGCATTTCCATTTCCAGCGGATCGTAAAGGCGCACCGCGATCACCTCATGACGCTGCGCGAGATGGGCCAGCGTCTTGGCCCAGCCGGGCGCGCTGATGAAATCCGACACGACAAACACGACCGAACGCCGCCGCATGATCTCGTTGGCGGTGCGCAGCAGCTCGTCGATGTTGGTGGCCTTGGATTGCCGGACCTCGGGCCGCGACAGGATACCGTGCAGGATGTGCATCACGTGCCGGCGTCCGGTGCGTGCGGGGATCACCGTGTCCACGTCGCCACCGTAGAACATCGCGCCCACGCGATTGCCGTGGCGCGTGAGCATCCGCGCGATCACCGTAACGAAATCAGCGGAGATCGCGCGCTTGCGCACATGCTCCGAGCCGAAATCCACGGACGGACTCAAGTCCAGCAGGAACCACGCGGCCACCTCGCGCTCCTCGTAGAACTCGCGCACGTGCGGCACCTGCAGCCTCGCGGTCACGTTCCAGTCGATGTGGCGCACATCGTCGTGATACTGATACTCGCGCAGGTCGGCCAGATCGAGGCCGTAGCCGCGAAACAGCGTACGGTAGTCGCCGTGCAGCACGCCATCGAGGCGCCGCAGCACGGTCCACTCGAGGTGGCGCAGGACGCTTTCAGCCGTTCGCGACGCGGACATGGGCTTCCAGCGGTTTTTCCGGCGCAGCCACGTGCGCCATGATGGTCTGGATCAGCATGTCGGGCGTCTTGCCGTCGGCCAGCGCTTCGTACGACAACACCAGCCGATGGCGCAGCACATCCGGCACCAGGTCGGTCACATCCTCGGGCAGCGCATACGTGCGGCCGCGCAGGTAGGCCAGCGCGCGCGCGCCTTCAATCATGCCGATCGTGGCCCGCGGGCTGGCGCCATACGTCAGGTACTTGCCGAAGTCCTTCAGGCCGAAGCGGTCGGGATTGCGCGTGGCCGCCACCAGCCGCACCGCGTACTGGATGAGATTGGGATCGACGTAACACCTGCGGCATTCGCGCTGGATGGCCGCGAGCTGGTCCGTGGTGGCAACGGCCGTGACGTGCACCGGCTCGCCGGTGACCCGCTGCACGATGACGAACTCTTCCTCGTCGGTGGGATAGTCGACCAGCACCTTCATCATGAACCGGTCGACCTGCGCCTCGGGCAGCGGATAGGTGCCTTCGGTCTCGATCGGATTCTGTGTTGCCATCACCAGGAAAGGATCGGGCACCTTGTGCGATACGCCGGCGATGGTCACCTGCCGTTCCTGCATCACTTCAAGCAGCGCGCTCTGCACCTTGGCGGGCGCGCGATTGATTTCGTCGGCCAGCAGCAGGTTGGCAAACACCGGGCCGAGCGACGTGGCGAAGTCGCCCGTCTTCTGGCTGTAGATGCGCGTACCAACCAGATCCGCCGGCACGAGGTCGGGCGTGAACTGGATGCGCTTGAACGAGCCGGTGATCGTGCGCGCCAGCGTCTTCACCGTGAGCGTTTTGGCGAGCCCTGGCACGCCTTCCACCAGCAGGTGCCCCTGCGCGAGGATGGCCACCATCACGCGCTCGAGGAAAGGATCCTGCCCCACCACCACCTTTTTCACCTCGTAGAGGATGCGTTCCATCAGCGTGGCGACTTCGGACTGCTGGGTCAGGTTCGATTCCATGGTGTCCCGTGCGATTGAATGGAGATTGCTAGAAAGGCGACATGCCGACCGCGGCCGCCGCATTTTCGATGGGCACCGCAAAGCCGATGCCGATGAACACGCGCTGCGAAGTCGGATTGAGGATGCCGGTAACGATGCCCACCACTTCGCCGTCGGCCGTCACCAGCGGGCCGCCGGAATTGCCCGGATTGGCCGCCGCGTCGAACTGGATGAGATTGGTGAGGATGCGCTTGCCTTCCACCGACTGATATTCGCGCTTCAGGCCCGACACCACACCGGCGGACGCCGACGGGCCGATGCCGAACGGAAAGCCCACGGCCACGACGTGATCGCCCACCTGCAGGTCGGCCGTCGAGCGCAGCGTGGCCGCCACCATGTCGTCCGGCACCGCCTTGGCCTGCAGCACGGCGAGATCGTGCTCCGGGCGCGTGCCGATGATCACCGCGTCGGCCTCGAAGCCGTCGAAGAACGTGATGCGGATGCGTTCCGCGCCCGCGACCACGTGCAGGTTGGTGAGGATGATGCCTTTGTCGACGATCACCACGCCGGTGCCCACGCCGCCGCCGCGGCGCTTGCCGGGCTTGGCGTCGGGATCCCTGTCCGTACCTTTGCCGGCCTCGGCTGCCTTGTCCTTGCCCGGTGCGGTGTCCTTGTCCGAGCCCTTGCCGCCGCCGGCCAGCTTGTCGGTGGGGCGTTGCTGAGGGTCACCCGGCTTGCCCGGCACGACGAACTGGCCCTTGCTCGAAGGCGGCGCCTTGCCGGCCGGCACGCCCTTGCCAGGGACCGAACCACTTTCGCCGGGAGTTGCGTCGCCCTTGCCGCCGCCCTTGGCGGCCGCATCATCGTCGTCCTCCTCGGGCCCGATGCCGACGACGCGCACCACCGACGGCAGGATCGCCGCGTAGGCCTTCGCTTCGAGCGACGGCAGCGGCGTGTTTTCGAGCGTATTGAGGACGGCGGCGTCGATGTCCTTCTGCGTCAGCTCGCCTGGTACCGGCCGCATTTTGGCGTGCGTGGCGACCAGCGCCACCGCGAACAGCGCGCCGGCCAGCACCAGAAGCGGGCGATCGTAGCGCCGCAGGAACCTGCGTAGGCGCCCGGGCGGCTTGCCCGGGGGCATGGGTGCCGCCGTCGATCCAGCAGCGGCTTGCGGCGCCGCTCCCGCGCCGGCTGGAGCAGCAGGCGTGTCTGCGTGCACGGGTTCCGGCGCCTTCGCGCGGCGGGAGCTACTGTACAGCGCTGCCTTTTTCATCCGGGAAAATCTCGCTTGAGGCCGAGGCTGCGGCACAAATACGTTAGCACGGTCGCGCGCGAACGTACATTGGCCAGTGCCGGGGCGGTGATGTAACGAGCACGCTGCCGCGCATTGCGCACCGTATGCGCTGTAGGCGAGGCTTCAGCCTCGCGCAGCGCAACGCGAGGCTAAAGCCTCGCCTACGGGTGTTCACGGCCCACCGGCGGCAACGCGGGCGAATGCACATGCTCCGGCCGCACCCCGATGCCGATCAGCCGCGCAGGAATGCGCTGCAGCCACGGCACGCGCTGCAGCAGCGCGATGGGCCACGGCAGCGAGGGATCGACCGCGCGCTGCGCCAGCACCGGCGCCACGAAACGATTCTGAATCGCGACCTGTGCGCGCTGCGTCATGCGCGTGGGCCACATGCGGCGTTCCTGCACCGCGGCGAGATCGGCTGCACGCACGCGCCGCTCACGCAGCGGCAGCGCCAGCAGGTTGGCAGCGGCCACCGCGTCCTGGATCGCAAGGTTGATCCCGACGCCACCCACCGGCGACATCGCGTGCGCGGCGTCACCAATGCACAGGAGGCCTTCGCGATACCAACGCGGCATCCGGTCGATCTGCACCGACAGCAGCTTGACGTCGTCCCACGTGCGCAACGTGTCGGCGGCCGCAGTGAGAAACGGCGCGAAGGCGCCGACACGCGCGCGAAACGCGGGCAGGCCGGCGGCCTCGATCGCGTCGAACGCGCCCTTCGGAATCACGAACCCGCACTGCCAGTAATCGTTGCGATTGATCGCCACCAGGAATGCGCCCGGCATGATGTAGCCGCCCGTCACATCAGGATCGGTGGCCGCGCGCGGCAGGTGGAACCACAGCACGTCAATGGGCGCGCCCTCCTCCTCCGCCGTGAGCCCCGCCGCACCGCGCACCACCGTGTGGCGGCCATCGGCCCCCACGACGAGATCGGCGCGGACTTCCAGCGCACCCTCCGGCGTGGTGGCAAGCACGCCCTTGATGTCGCCACCTTCTTCGATCAACCCCGTGACCTCGGCCTGGCGACGCAAGACAAATTGCGGAAACGAGGCCGCCTGCCGCGCCACGAAATCGAGAAAATCCCACTGCGGCATGAACACCAGGAATTTGCAGAACGTGGACAGGTGCGTCATGTCGGCCAAGGTGACAGGATGTCCGTACACCTGTCCACGCATGTGCGTCACCTGCTGGTGCGGCAATTGGAGAAACGCGTCGAGAATGCCGAGTTCATGCATCACCTCGAGCGTGGACGGATGGATGGTGTCACCGCGAAAATCGCGAAAGAAATCGGCGTGCTTCTCCAGCACGACGACGTCCACGCCGGCGCGCGCCAGCAAGTAGCCCAGCATCATCCCTGCGGGTCCGCCCCCGGCGATGCAGCAGGTCGTGGTGATGTTCGCAGTGGTCACCGCAATTTCCCGGAAGGTGCAGAATTCATGGCGCCACGACGCGCGGCTTCAGCTTCACCCGCGCCGGTGTGGTGGGCGCCACCACGGGAGGTGGTGGCCGGTAGTACGCCTCGAACTGCTGGACCAGCGCCACGTAATCGCGCGTTTCCGGATATGGCGGAATGGTGCGCGCGTATTGCTCCACCGCGCCTTCGCCGGCGTTGTACGCGGCCAGCGCGAGGCTCAGGTCCTGGTCGAAGCGCTGCAACAGATCGCGCAGGTAACGCGTGCCAATGCGCAAGTTGGTGGCAGGGTCGAAGAGCTGCTGTTCGACGGTACGCTTGGTGTTGGCCGACACGCCATAACGTTCGCCGGTGGCGGGCATGATCTGCATCAGGCCGAGCGCGCCTTTGGGCGACACTGCGCGCGGCTCGAAGGCCGATTCAACCGCGATCATCGCCTTGACCAGAGACGGGTCGAGTCCCTGGGTCCTGGCGCTGGTGTCGATAAGCGCCGCATAGCGGCCGACATTGGGATGCTGCGCCACGCGCAGGAAGAGCTTGTGATTGAGCAGCATCTCCGATGGCGTGGGTGCCACGGGGGCCGGCACCGGATCGAGGCTGCTGCCACCCTTGAAGAAGAGCTGGTACCGGTCGTCGCGCTGGTCGGGCGCAAAGTGGGTGACGCCGGCATTGTCGATATAGGCCCAGACTTCCGCCCCGGCCATGGGTGAGCCGATTGCCGCAGCCACGATGACGCACCATGTCGCGCATGCACGGCGGCCGCGCACGCCGACGGTGACCGCATCGGCGGCGCTGCCATCGTCTGGAACCACGGGTCGGACAGCGGCCATGCCGATATTATCGCGCGGCTGGATGCGCGTCGGCTCGAGGTACGCGCCCGACCTGCAGCGCATCGCCGAGGCGCGGACCACGAGGCCCGACGGTTTCTTCAGCTCATGTGGCAGTCCGCCGCTTGGCGGATTTGGATGCTGTTCCCTTTCCCGCCGGCGCACGGATCGCCTTCTTCGCCGGCTTCTTCACAGCCTTCTTCGCGGACTTCGTTGCCGTGTTCTTGGCGACCTTCTTCACTGCCTTTGTTCCGGCAGGATTGGGGACCGCCTTGCTTGCAGCCGACTTCATCACCTGTTTTTTGCCGGCCGGCGAACCGGAGACTTTCTTCACGGCACGTTTGGCCACCTTCTCCACCGCGGCGACCGCGCCGCGCACCGAGCTCTTGACCGACTTCACGACATCGTTCGCCGCTTTCCTCACCTTCTTCTCGAGCGGACCCTGCGCAGACTCAATTTCCGCTTTCGACTTGTGGCGCATGTCTGCGGTGTGGGCACGCTTGTAGGTCTGGATGTCCTTGAACTTGCCCTCCTCGTCACGAACGGCATAAAGCTTGGTGCCCGAGCGACTTCTCATTGTGGTGCGACGCGTGACCATGGTTTCTCCTGAATGGAATGCGGGACCGCGGCGGCGGACTACCGCGGGTACCCGCAGTATCCACCGGTTCGGCTCGCATCCCGGTTAAGCTGGGGTCAACGCCGGTGTTCGCCCGCCGCGAAAACACGCCGGAAAGCAACGTTCTGTCCGCACTTTGACGGGTATCCCTGCGCTGCATGGGTTCGCGCGATTAAAATCGTGGTGCCAACGCCGCCCTGGCCTGCGGTAAGCCGACCCCACCCGCCGGCAAATGCTGGATCGGTGGCCGCCGACGCGATGCATCGTCTCCGGCGCATCCCACCCGGAACATGCCGGACAACTGCCCCAGCGACCATGACGCCCTCACCCACCCAGTACGCGCAGAGCGGCGACATCAGCATTGCCTACCAGGTCACGGGCACCGGCCCGTTTGACTTGATCATGACGCCTGGCTTCGTGTCGCATCTCGAACATGCGTGGGAGCAGCCGCGGTACGTGCACATGCTGCAACGCCTCGCGTCGTTCTGCCGCCTGATCCGCTTCGACAAGCGCGGCACGGGACTGTCTGATCGCGAAGCCGGCCTGCCGTCGCTGGAGCAGCGGATGGACGACATCCGGGCCGTGCTGGACGCGGCCGGCAGCAGGCGCGCCGCCATCCTCGGGATTTCCGAAGGCGGTCCGATGAGCATCCTCTTCGCGGCAACGTATCCGGAGCGGACCGAGGCGCTGATCCTGTACGGCACCTATGCACGACGCGCGTGGGCGCCGGACTATCCGTGGGGCGCGCAGTTCGACAACGTCGAAGCCGCCGAGGCGAAGCGGCGCCAGACGTGGGGCAGCAGCGATTCCGTTCACGCCATGGTGGCGGAATGGCTCGCGCCCACCTTGGCCGACGACCAACCGTTCTGCGACTGGATGGGCAAGCTCATCCGGCTGGGCGCGAGCCCCGGTGCTGCGGTGGCCCTCCAGCGGATGAACCGGTCGATCGACGTCCGCGACGTGCTGCCCACGATCCATGTGCCTACGCTGGTCATGTGCCGCGTCGACGATGCCGGCGACTATCACGGACCTTGCAAGCAGATCGCCGACCACATTCCTGGTGCCCGCTTCGTCGAGTTGGAGGGTTGCGATCACCTGCCGTTCACGGGCGATACGGACGCCTTCGTCGACGAGATCCAGGAATTCCTGACGGGTGAACGTTCCACGCCGGAGCCCGACCGCATCCTGGCCACCGTGCTGTTCACCGACATCGCCGACTCGACCCGGCGGGCGGCCGCGATGGGCGACCAGCGCTGGCGCGCGTTGCTGGATCAGCACAATACGCTGGCGCAACGCGTCATCGCGCGGTTTCGCGGCCGCGCCATCAAGAGCACGGGCGACGGCTATCTCGCCACGTTCGACGGACCGGCGCGCGCCATTCGCTGCGCGCTGGCGATGCGCGACGAGGTGCGGCGGCTCGGCCTTGCGCTGCGCGCGGGATTGCATACCGGCGAAATCGAATTGATCGGTGACGATATCGGCGGCATCGCCGTGCACACGGCGGCGCGGGTGGCGGCGCTGGCGGAGGCCGACGAGGTGCTGGCGTCGCGCGTGGTGCGCGACCTGGTCGCCGGATCGGGCCTCGATTTCAGCGAGCGCGGTGCATTCGAGTTGAAGGGCATTCCCGGCACGTGGCCGCTGTTCACGGTGGGGTGACGCCTAGCGCCGGGAGTCCGGCAGCGAGCGCCGGCACGGTCAACGTGGCGCCCGGACTAGACGGCGCGTTCGAGGTAGCTCTGGAACACGCCGACATGGACGAGCGCCGCATCGGCATCATTCGGCCACAGGTCCTCGCTGCGAAAGCGCACGTCGTAGGTCGGCTCGTCCTGCGCAGCCACGCCATGGGCGTGGGCATCCGGGAACGGATAGACCGGCGACTCGCTCACCACCACCCCGACCTTGCCGCGAATGTAGCCGGGCATGCGGACGTGGCCCGGGACGCAATCAAGCGTCACCCGAACGCGATCGCCCGGCCGGAAGCGCTCGCGCGTCGGCACGTTCGAGCGTCCCGGCGCACTGCTCGCCGCGAGCGGGACGTGGCCCCCCGCGCGCTGTTCCAGTTCGTCGCGGCTCAGCACGCCTTTCTCGACGCAGAGCGTGGCGAGGCTCGTCAGCGATCGCTCGTAGTAGCTGGCGGCAAGATAATGGCGCGGCTCCATGCGTTCAATCGCGTGCCGATACTCGTCCATGTTGAAGATGCCGCTGCGCACGGCGAAGGCATAGAGCGCATTGGCGCGCACTTCCCACGCAGCATGAAACGCGGTCGCATTGCGCGCGTAGCGAACCCGGCCGAAGCCCTGCTTGCCACCCAGGTCGTGCATGCCATCCATGGCCGGGCTCCGTCTAGAGGTGCGCCACGCCGATCATGGCGTCTCGCGTGACGATCCCGGCCAACCGCGCTTCGGGCCAGCCAACGGTGGCAGGCGGCTGCATCGGCAGCACCATGTAGCGCGTATCCGCAGTGGTGTCCCATACCCGGATCTCGACCTCGGGCGGCAGGTCGAGACCCATTTCCTTCAGCACGGTGCGCGACTCGCGCACCACCCGCGCGCGGTACTCGAGATCCTTGTACCAATCCGGCGGCAGACCGATGACCGTGAAGGCCGTGCAGGAGCACAGCGTGCAGCAGATGACGTTCTGCACGTCGGGCGTGTTCTCCAGCACCACGAGGTGCCGATGATGCTTGGGCAACGGGATTCCGAGTTCGGCGACGGCAGCGCGGCCGTCGGCGAGCAGGCGCAGGCGAAACGCCGGATCGACCCAGGCCCGGGCCACGACGCGCGCGCCGTTGTGCGGCACCCATTCCTCGGTGGCCAGGTGACTCAAGTCGGCCACGGCTTCGGTGGCCTTCATGCCGCGCTCATCGAACGCGGCCTGGATGGCATCGACGCGACTTTCCACCGAAGCAGTAGGCGGGCGGGTGTGGTCGCTATCGGGCATGGTCGTCGTTCTCGAAAACGCTGGCTTGGCGTAGCCGGTCAGTATTGCCCTCGCCTTGTCGAGCGTCAACCGCGCGCCGCATCTGTGACCCTCGTCATCGTCCCGTGCGCACGACACCCTTGACGATCCCGGAAGGCCGTTTATAATAACGGTACCGCATATCCATACGGCTTATAGCCAAAAGGATTCATTCCATGCCACCGCGATCCCGTCGCCCGTTTGCCCACCTCGAGCGCACCACCGCTGCGCCGCTGCCGCGGCTCACCCCGCGGCAGCAGCAGATCCTCGACTGGATCCGCGGCCACATCGAAACCACGGGCATGCCGCCCACGCGCGCGGAAATCGCCACGGGCCTCGGCTTCTCCACCGCCAGCTCGGCGGAGGATCACCTGCAGGCACTGGCCAAAAAAGGGGCGCTCGAATTGACGCCGGGCACCGCGCGCGGCCTGCGCCTGCGCGAGATGCCGGGCGTGCCGATGCAGGGCCTGCTGCCGCTGGTGGGCCGTGTCGCGGCGGGCAGCCCCATCCTCGCCACCGAGCACATCGAGGCGCAGTACCGCATCGATGCCGCGCTCTTCTCGCCACACGCCGACTACCTGTTGCGCGTGAAGGGCACCAGCATGCAGGATGCCGGCATCCTCGACGGCGACCTGCTGGTCGTGCATCGCACCGCCGACGCGCGCAGCGGGCAGATCGTGGTGGCGCGCCTCGGCGAGGAAGTCACCGTCAAACG
>JANMCS010000596.1:0-1087 GCA_031361405.1 Betaproteobacteria bacterium | reverse complement strand
GCCGGATCGTCCAGATCAGCGGAAAGATGTTGATCGCCAGCAGCAACAACATCGTGGGGCCGATGAAGATCCAGGCGACAGCGCGATCCGACAGGCCGCGCATGCGCTGGGCCAGCGGGGCGGGCGTGGCTTGCGCGGCCTGGGTGACGAGTTGGGTGGGTGTGGTCCTGGTGTGGACGTAGAAGGCCCTCCCCGCGGGGAGAGGGCCGAAGACGCCGTGCTTACTTGATCTTCCCGTCGTCCTTGAACACCTTCTTCCAATCGGCCACCATGCCGTCGAGCGCTTCTTTTGCGGTGCCTTTATCGGCCACCACGAAATCGTGCACCCGCTTCTGCTCCGCGATCAACAGCTGCGCATAGCTGGGCTCGGCCCAGAAATCGACCACCTGGTCCATCGCGGTGAGGAACTCCGACGCAAACGGCGCGCTCGCCTTGAAGCCCGGGTCTTGCAGCACCGCCTTGTGGCACGAATAGCCACCGAGTGCCCACCATTTCTTCTGCACATCCTGCGTGGCGAACCACTTGATGTACTCCAGCGCTTCGGCGCGATTGGGCGAGTAAGACACCACCGAGATGCCCTGGCCGCCGAGCTGCGAGCCTTTGCCCTTGTCCGACGGATTGACGAAGAAGCCGATCTTGTCGCCGCCCACGTTCGGATCCTTGTACAGGCCCGGGAAGAAGGCGAACCAGTTCATCATCATCGCCACCTGGCCCGACTTGAACGCATCCAGGCCTTCACCCATGTAGGAGTTGGTCAGGCCCGGCGGGGTGCAGCACTTGTAGAGCGACTTGTAGAACTCCAGGCCCTTGATGGCATCCGGCCCGTTGACAAAGCCGTCCATCGCATACGGCTTGGCCGGATCCTGGTACTTGAAGCCCATCGGGTACAGCACGTTGCTCACGCCCATCGTGATGCCTTCGGAGCTGCGCTCGGTGAACAGGTAGGTGCCGTAGACCTTCTTGCCGTCGATCTGGCGGCCGGAGAAAAATTCGGCCACCTGCTTGAACTCGGTCCAGGTCTTCGGCGGGCCCAGATCGCGGTTGTGCTTCTTCTTGAACTCGGCTTGCAGTTCGGGTTTGCTGAACC
>JANMCS010000570.1:0-3836 GCA_031361405.1 Betaproteobacteria bacterium | reverse complement strand
CGGGCATCCGGACCCACCCGACCCTTGTTCACGCGGACCTCGCCGCTGCGCAGGATGCGGTAGATATGGCTCTTCGGGACCCCTTTCAGCAGGCGCGTCAGGTAGTTATCGACCCGCTGACCGGCCGACTCGTCGCCGATGGTGAGCCACTGCACAGCATCCTTGCTTAACTCGTTCATTCGCTTATAATTGTGGAGGGTTCGCACCAGTGCGGATCCGGCAGGCGGCAGCTCCGAATAAGGGGTTGCACGCCCTCCCGGACAGCGCACTGTACAGGGCGTGCGTCGTGGTTCGACGACCCCACGAACAACCCGGTTTCAGTCGCTCGCCGGTCGGGGCTCTTGCCCGGAAAGTAGCGATGGTATTCGATGAGCGCAGTCTCCGCACCCGGCAACGGCCGGTTCGAAGCGGCGCATTGCGCGGCGCCAAAAGCGAGATTTCTCAACGCCGGCTGCCCTGTCCGTTTGCGCCTGATGGTTTGGCGCCGGCCCGGCAACCGACTGATTTCAACCGCTTGTTGCCTGACAAAGATTAGAAACCACCCGAGAGCCTTCCGGTCCGCTTACCGCGAACCCGCCCCGATGCCAAGCAGCCTCAACTCCATCGTGCAGTGCTCTCGCCGGCCCGCTATCCATGCGGCCCGCCCTCTCGTCTTTGCCCGCAACCGCCGTTAGCTAGCGTCTTCCCGCTGCGGCAGCATTGCCGCGGCCGGTCAAGCTTCGACCCTCCCGCTCCCGGCGGATGCAGCGCCTTGGGAACGTTTATGAAACGCATGCTGTTCAATGCCACCCAGGCGGAGGAACTCCGGGTGGCGATTGTCGATGGTCAGAAACTGATCGACCTCGATATCGAATCCGCCGCCAAGGAACAACGCAAGAGCAACATCTACAAAGCGGTCGTCACCCGCGTCGAGCCCTCGCTCGAAGCCTGTTTCGTCGATTACGGCACCGACCGCCACGGCTTCCTGCCGTTCAAGGAAATCTCCCGCGACTATTTCCGCGACCGCGATGCGGATCCGGGCAAGGCGCGCATCCAGGATCAGCTGAAGGAAGGCCAGGAACTGATCGTCCAGGTCGACAAGGACGAACGCGGCAACAAGGGCGCGGCCCTCACCACCTACATCTCGCTGGCGGGCCGCTATCTGGTTCTGATGCCCAACAATCCCCGTGGCGGCGGCGTATCGCGGCGCGTGGAGGGCGAGGAGCGCAACGAGTTGCGCGATGCCATCAACGGTCTTGACGTCCCCAACGGCATGAGCGTCATTGCCCGCACCGCGGGCATCGGCCGCTCCACCGAAGAACTGCAGTGGGACATGAACTATCTGCTGCAGCTGTGGCACGCGGTGGAAGACGCCGCCAAGATGCAAAGCGGCGCGTATCTCATCTACCAGGAATCAAGCCTCGTCATCCGCGCCATCCGCGACTATTTCCACCAGGAAATCGGCGAGCTGCTGATCGACACCGAAGCGATCTTCGAGCAGGCCCAGCAGTTCATGGGCCACGTGATGCCGGCCAACGTCAATCGCGTCAAGCTCTACAAGGATGACGTGCCGCTGTTCTCGCGCTTCCAGATCGAGCACCAGATCGAGACGGCGTATGCCCGCCAAGTGGCGCTGCCCTCCGGCGGCGCCATCGTCATCGACCACACCGAGGCGCTGGTTTCGGTCGACGTCAACTCGGCGCGCGCCACCAAAGGCGCGGACATCGAGACCACGGCGTTCAACACCAACTGCGAAGCGGCAGATGAAATCGCCCGCCAGCTGCGCCTGCGCGATCTTGGCGGCCTCATCGTCATCGACTTCATCGACATGGAGAGCACCAAGAACCAGCGCGATGTCGAGAATCGGCTGCGCGATGCGCTGCGCTACGACCGCGCCCGCGTGCAACTCGGCAAGATCTCGCGCTTCGGCTTGATGGAGCTGTCGCGCCAACGCTTGCGTCCGGCGCTGGCCGAAGCGGCGCACATTCCGTGCCGGCGGTGCCATGGCATCGGGCACATCCGCGGCACCGAATCCACCGCGCTGCACATCCTGCGGATCCTGCAGGAAGAAGCGATGAAGGAAAACACCGCGCAGGTGGTCGCGCAGGTACCGGTGGACGTCGCCACGTTCCTGCTGAACGAAAAGCGCACCGACGTGTTGACGATGGAGACCCGCTTCAAGGTCAACGTGCTGCTGGTGCCCAATCGCCATCTCGAGACACCCAACTACACGATCGAGCGCCTGCGTCACGACGACCTGAACCACAGCGAACCGTTGCCGCTGTCGTTCGACATGGTGCAGGCGCCCGAACAGCTGGATCCCATCCAGCAGAAGAAGGACGAAGCGGCCGCCGCCCCGCGCCAGGAAGCCATGGTCAAGGGCATCACGCCGGCGCAACCCGCGCCGCTGCATGTCGACAAGCCCGCGGCTGCCCCCGTGGCCGCGGCGGCGCCCGCCGCCAACGGTACCTGGCTGTCCAAGGTGCTGGGGTGGTTCCGTACGTCCCCTGCCACACCGGTGGCCGCATCGGCCGCACCCGCGCGAGCCGAGCGTCCCAATGATCGCAACCGCGATGGCCGTCGTGATGGCCGTAACGACCGTGGAGAGCGTCCGCGTGGCGATGGCCGCCGTGGCACCAGTGGCGAGCGTCGCGACGAAGGCGGCGACAAGCGCCGCGGCAATCGCGATCAACGCCAGGAAGGTCGCGACGAGGCGCGTGGCGAGAAGCGCAGCGACGGCGCACGCGCGCCCCAGCCGCGAAGTGGCGAAGACGCCACCCAACCCAAGCGCGACGAGCGCCGGGAAGGCCAGCGTCCGCCGCGCGAACCGCGTGCGCCGCGTGAGCCGCGCGAAGGTCAGCGGCCGCCGCGTGAGCCGCGTCCGGAGACGGTGCCGGCGCTCGAAGCCGTGGACGCCAACGGCAGCGCCGTCGTCAATCCGCCAGCGGACACCATGGCAGGCGACGGCAAGGAAGGCGGCAATCGCCGACGTCGTGGCCGTCGCGGTCGTGGTGGCGATCGTGCCGAGCAGCCGCAAGACGATCATGGCGCGGCGATCACCAGCGACGGTTCCGTCGACAACGACATGACCAACGCCGTTGTGGGTGACGGCAATGCAGCGCCGGTACGTGAAGCGCGTCCGCCCCGTCCGCCGCGCGAGCAGCGTGAACCCCGCGAACCGCGCGCTGCACGCGAGGCCCGTGAAAACCGCGAGCCGCGGCAGGATGAGGCGCCGGCGGCCGAGCCCGCACCGATGGCCAGCACCGCAGGCGCCATGACGGAGATGGCCCCACCGGGCTTGTCACCCGCGCCGGCGTCTGCGCGTATACCGCTGGCGCAGCAGTATCCCGACGTGACGGCGCCCGCTGCAATCGCGCCGGCGCCCGTGGTGGCAGCGCCGGTGGAACACGCACCGTACGTTGTACCCACGCCCGTAGTAGCGGCGCCTCCGGTTGCAGCGGCACCTCCGGTAGCAGCTGCACCTCCTGTTGCAGCGGCACCTCCGGTTGTAGCGGCACCACCGGTTGTAGCTGCCACCCCGGTCGTGACCCCACGCTCCGTCGCCGCGCCGCCGGTGCAACTGACGTTGCCGGCGGATTCGGACCTGGTCCTGATCGAGACGAGCCACAAGGCGCCTGCGCCGATGGTCGACGAGCAGGCTGCGCCGCGTCCGCGTCGCGTGCGTCCGCCCCGCGTGGAAATTGCCAGCGAGCCGCTGGAGATCGTGGAGACGCAGAAGGGTCCGCCCGCATGACGCGCGTCGTACGGTGACATGAAAAGGGGAACGCATGCGTTCCCCTTTTTGTTGGCTTGATTACCTGGTACCCCGTAGGCGAGGCTTCAGCCTCGCGTGGCGC
>JANMCS010000126.1:0-3511 GCA_031361405.1 Betaproteobacteria bacterium | reverse complement strand
ACTCGCGTCGGCTTCTGCTTCGGCTCCGGGTGCCAGCCCACCACCGCCACCATCACCATGAACCCGACAACGTAGGCGACTGCAACATGCCATCCTCCACGCACCCAGGCGACGGCTGAACGCGCTTCCGGAAACATGCTGGCCAGGGCGACGCCGGCCGACGAACCGAACCAGATCATCGAACCGCCGAACCCGACGGCATACGCGAGGAAGCCCCAGTCGTACCCGCCTTGCTTCAGGGCCAGCGCGGTGAGCGGAATGTTGTCGAATACCGCGGAGACGAAGCCCAATCCGAGCGCCACGGGCCACGAAGCGTCGGGCAGCTTGTGCACCGGCATCATCGACGCCGCCAGCACCAGCGCCAGCAGGAAGATGGCGCCACGGAACGCGCCGCGCAGTTCTTCCCAGTGCGGACGGCGCAACGGAACACAGACCAGGATGGCAACCCAGACGGCAGCACCGATGAACGGAAACTGGTCCGACAGGTGGTTGAATCGGGTGTTGACCACCACGTTGACCGCGATGGCCGTGACCAGGATGACGGCCACGATGCCCACGCGCACCCAGTCGACATGAACGTCGGCGCTCGCGTCCTTCGCGATCGGCGAAAATTTATGCTGCTGCAGCGACGCCGGGATGCCGAACAGCACCAGCGCGACCAGCGCGCCCACATAAGCTTCAAGTACCTGGAACGGATGCACGCCGTCGATCCACATCATCGTCGTCGTCGTGTCGCCCACGACACTCCCGGACCCGCCGGCGTTGGACGCGGCCACGATCGCCGCGAGGTAGCCGATATGCAGCTTGCGGTGGAACACGACGGCAGCGACCGTGCCGCCGATCAGCGCGGCGGCAATGTTGTCGAGGAAACTCGACAGCACGAAGATCATGATCAGCAGGACGAAGCCGCCCTTCCAGTCATCCGGCAGGTAGTCGGGCAGGATCGCGGGAATGCGGCTGGCCTCGAAATGCTTGGACAGCAGCGCGAAACCGAGCAGCAGGCCCAGCAGGTTGAAGATCAGCACCCATTCGTGCCCGACGTGCGAGACCAGCCCGCCCACCCCCGCGCCTTCGGTAAAGGGCGAGAACAGCACCTTGAAGACGCTGATCACTGCCAGTCCGACCAACGCCACCCGCAACGTGTGGTGGTGGAACAGCGCCACGCCCAGCAGCGTGGCGGCGAACAACAGAAAATCGATGGGGATGGGGCCGAGCGCGGGAGGCTCGGGCAAGCCGGGTGCGGCGAACGCCCCCGGAGCGATGCACGCCGCGGCAATGCCGGCAAGGAGGACCAGGCAAACCGGGGCTGCCCGGGTCCGGACACGCGGGGACAGCAATGCGAAACGCGGCATCGGTCAAGCCTTCAGCGGGGATTGGGTCGACGGGCACCGATAGCGCAGGGAGGACGGGCGTGTCCTCGACATGGCCCTCGCGCACGAACCGCCCCCCCGGGTCGTGTGTGAGTGCCGTCCGGCGTTGGAGGGTGACGCGGATTGTAACCGCGCCGCAGGCGTCCCCGCTGCGGGCCGGTTACGCAGGGCGGGAGGGTACCGCGGGGCCGGTCGGATGCCTGCGGTCGTGGTCCGACGATGGCTGTACCGCGATTGCCGCGGACGGGAATTCCCGGGAACAGGCGCGATACTTGCTTAGAATCACCGGATTCAAGCAGTTCCGGTCGCAGTCTGGCCGGTTGGCGGCGGTGCCGGAGGACAGGTATCGCCGTTAATCATGGCCGCAACCGGCCCGCATCCACCTTTCGCGAATCCATGGCCCTGACACGATCCGCCAATCGCATCGATCTCCCGGCGCGCACCGTCGGCGAGCCGGTCGAGCGTGGATCGCTGCTGGCGCTGTCACGACGCAAGCTCGACGCGCTGGGCCTGCCGGTGGCCTACATCGACCGCAACCAGCGCTATCGTTTCGTCAACCGGGCCTACCTCGACTGGGTGGGCAAGCGCGAAGCTCAGGTGATCGGACACGAGGCCATCGAGGTCCTGGGCCGCGACGTGTTCCAGCTCTATCGCGCCTACATCGAGGCCGCGCTGGCGGGGGAGCGCACGACCTACGAGCGGCAATTGGTCACGCCGGGACGACCGGCGCTGTGGATCCGAGTCGACTACTACCCGGACCGCAATCCGCAAGGGCAGGTACGCGGCTTCATCGTCACCTATAGCGATGTCGACCACCTGAAACGCCTCGAGCTGGAGGCAGGCCAGCGCGAGCATCGCCTGCGCCTCGTCACCGACAGCGTGGGCGTGCCGATCCTTTACTTCGACCGGCAACTGAAGGTGCGCTTTGCCAACAAGCCCTTCGGCGCGCGCATCGGTGCGCCGGCGGACGACGTGCCGGGGCATACGTTGAAGGAAGTGTTGCCGCCCGATGCGTTTGCCGAGATGCATGGCTACATCGAGCGCGCGTTCGCCGGGGCCACCGTTTCCTACGAGCGGCGCGAGCAGATGCTGGACGGCGACAATCGCTGGACGCGCATCACGCTGTTCCCGGATCGCGAAATGGGTGGCCGCGTGGGTGGCGCGTTCGCCGTGATGACCGACATCGAGGAGGACATCCGCATCCGCGATGCGCTGAAGTCGCAGGAAGCGCAGATGCGGCTGTTCGCGGACAACATTCCCGGCCCCGTCGCCTACATCGACCGCGACCTCAGGTACACCTTTGTGAACCAGGCCTTCGCCAATGCGGTGCTGAAGCCGCAGGACGAGATCTACGGCAAGACGCCGTTCGAGGTGATGACATCCGACGTGGCGTCGTTCCTGCGGCCGATCCTGAAGCGGGCGCAGGCCGGCGAGCACGTCGAATACGAACGCGTTGGCAACACCACGCAGGGCGCGCGGCGCTGGTTGCATGGGCGCATCGTGCCCGACCTCGATGTCGCGGGCAACGTGCGCGGCCTCTACTGCACCGAATACGACATTCACGACCTGAAGCAGACCGAGCAGGCGCTGGCCGCCCGCGAGGAGCAGTTGCGCCTCTTCAACGACAACATCCCGGAGCCCATCGTGTACGTGGGCGAGGATGGCCGCTACGAATTCGTCAACGAGGCCTTCCTGCGCCTGGTGGGCCTCACGCGCGAGCAGGTGGTGGGCAAGACCACCGACGAGGTGCTGGGTTCCGAACTGGCCGCCGCACTCACCCCGCGGCGCGACCGCGCGGACAGCAACGTGCCGGTGATCTACGAGCGCTCGCTGATCGACGCCTCGGGTCGCGAACGCTGGATCCGCGTGCGTTGCGTGCCCGACCTGCGCTTCGACGGCACGGCCAAGGGCGAGTACGTCGTCGGCCACGATATCACCGACCTGAAGCAGGCACAGGACGAGCTGGCAGCCCGCAGCGGCACACTGCGCGCGATCATGGACGGCGTGCCGGCGCCGGTGGCGTCCATCGATCGCGACGAGCGCTGCCTGTATGTCAATCGCACGTTCCTGCAGTTCTTCGGGCTGTCGCAGGAGCAGGTGAGCGAAATGCGGCTGCGCGACGTGGTCGGGCACGCCATCTA
>JANMCS010000560.1:0-7423 GCA_031361405.1 Betaproteobacteria bacterium | reverse complement strand
GCGTGGGCGCGCTTCCCGCGCATCGTGCTGGTCCATGGCGTGCGGCATGCCGAGGAATTGAGTTTCCAGGACGAGATCGCGGGCATTGCGCAGGCGCATCCCGGGGCCTTTACCTATGTGCCGATGGTCAGTCGCGAAGCGCATGCGGGCGCCCTGGCGGGACGGATTCCCGCGGCGATTGCGGATGGGCGACTGGAGGCGCGCGCGGGGTCGCCGCTGTCGCCGGAGAATTCGCACGTGATGCTCTGCGGCAATCCGGCAATGGTGGACGACGTGCAGCGCGTGTTGGCAACGCGGGGGATGCGCAGGCACCGGCGGCGCGAACCGGGGCACGTCACCGTGGAAACTTACTGGTAGTTAGTCCGTCGTCGCATGTGGCGGCGCAGGTTGATGAGAGGGCGACGTTGCTGCGACGACGTACTAACTGTCGCCGTTGAAGCGGCGTTTTACGCCGCTTAACGCCGATGTATTCAGTTGTGCGGTGTTCGCGTCGCTTCGCTGGCTCAGTTCTCGCGTCGCTTTGCTCGCTCGTTCTCAATCCGCCAACGTTCTCGTCACCACTTCCGTGACGTCCGGGGACAGGCCGGGGGCTGCGGCAATTCGCTGCAATTCGGCTTCCATCCGCCCGCGCCTTGGTTCGGGGAATCGTTTCCAGAAATTGAATGCGCCGGCGATCGCCGCCGCGAGCTGCGGATTGGTGCCATCGAGCGCCAGTACCTGGTCGGCGGCGAAGGCATAGCCGCTGCCGTCCGCGGCGTTGAACTGTTCGAAATTGCGCAGCGTGAACGCGCCCACCAGGGCCCGTACGCGGTTGGGATTGCGGGCATTGAAGCGCGGATGCGCCAACAGGTGCGCGAGGCGCTCCAGTGTGCCGCCACGCCACGCCAGCGCCTCCAGCGAAAACCATTTGTCGAGCACCAACGGTTCGTCGCGCCATTTCTCCTCGAAGCGTGTGAACAACTGCTCGCGCGCCGTCGACGTCGAGTCGCGCAGTGCGTCCAGCGCACCCATCGTGTCCGTCATGTTGTCGGCCGCGTCGAAATGCGCGACCGCCAACGCGCGCGAGGCGTCGTCGTCGATCGCCCCGACATAGGCCAGGCAGATGTTGGCAAGCTTGCGCGCGCCGGTCTGGTCGGGCGTGGGCGCGTAGGGTGCGCGCACGCGCCGGGCCTCGAAGCGATGCGTGAACGCATCGCGCAACTGCAGTGCCAGCTCACGCCGCAGGAAACGGTGCGCGGCCGCGACGCCGTCGACATCGATCGTGTCCTCGAGCGCCGCCACGTAGCCCGGGTCCGGCGGTGTCAAGGCCATGGCCAGCAACGCCGCATCGCCGGTATGGTCCGCCAGCAGCATGCGCATCACGTCAAGCAACGCAGCAGGCACCTGCAGCGGACGTCCCGCTCGGTGCTCCGCGGCCAGCGCCAGGATCGCCGTGGCGTGCGTGCTCTGAGCGGCATTCCAGCGATTCACCGGGTCGCTGTCGTGCGCAGCAAGAAAGGCCAGTTGTGCGGCCGTGTAGTCGAAGCGGATGATGACCGGCGCCGAGTAGCCGCGCAGCAGCGAGGGCACCGGTCGCGCGGGGATGCCGGCAAATGTGAATGTCTGTCGTGCTTCGACCAGATCGAGCACGCGCGTGGTGCCCACCGGGGCCGCTTCGCCGGCGAACCGCAGTGGAATGTCGCGGCCGTTGGCATCGAGCAGGCCCACGGCGAACGGAATGTGGAAGGGCGCCTTGTCCGGCTGCCCGGGCGTGGGCGGCGTGTGCTGCGCCAGGATCAGCGTGTAGGTTTGCGCGGCGGCATTCCACGACTCACGCACCTCGACCACCGGCGTGCCGGCCTGGCTGTACCAGCGCTTGAAGCGCGCCAGGTCGACACCCGAAGCGTCCTGCATCGCGGCGACGAAATCATCGCAGGTGACGGCAGCACCGTCGTGGCGCTCGAAGTAGAGATCCATGCCACGGCGAAAGCGTTCGCGTCCCAGCAGCGTGTGCTGCATGCGGATGACCTCGGCGCCCTTTTCGTACACGGTGGACGTGTAGAAATTGTTGATCTCGAGATATTCGTCGGGCCGCACGTTGTGCGCCATCGGGCCGGCATCCTCGGGAAACTGGTCGCGCCGCAGATACTCGATGGCACTGATGCGCTCCACCGCGCGGGAATTGAGATCGCTCGAAAATTCCTGGTCGCGGAAGACGGTGAGCCCCTACTTCAGCGACAGCTGGATCCAGTCGCGGCACGTGACACGGTTGCCGGTCCAGTTGTGGAAGTACTCGTGCCCGACGACGCTTTCGATCGCCGCGTAGTCGTCATCGGTGGCGGTGGAGGGGTTGGCGAGCACCAGCCGGCTGTTGAAGATGTTGAGGCCCTTGTTCTCCATGTCGCCCATGTTGAAGTCGTCGGCGCAGAAGATCATGAACGCATCGAGGTCGTACTCCCGCCCGAAGCGCGCCTCGTCCCAGCGCATCGCCCGCTGCAATGCCTGCATCGCGTGCTGGCAGCGCGGCAGGTTGGCGGGCGTGGAAAAAATCTTCAGCTTCACGTCGCGTCCGGACGCCGTGGTGAAGCGGTCCTCCAGCGCCGCGAGTTTGCCCGCTACCAGCGCGAACAGATACGACGACTTCGGAAACGGATCGTCCCACCGGGCGTAGTGCCGCCCGTGATCGAGTGCGCCCTGTGCCACCAGGTTGCCGTTGGACAGCAGCACCGGATACGCCGCCTGGTCCGCGCGTATCGTCACTGTGTAGCGGGCGAGAACATCGGGGCGATCGGGGAAGAAGGTGATGCGGCGAAACCCTTCCGGCTCGCACTGCGTGCAGAAGACGCCCGACGACACGAAGAGGCCTTCGAGCGCGACATTGCCCGAAGGCGTGGTCTGCGAGCGCACGGTAAGGCGCCCCTGCGCCGGCGGATCGACGACCGTCAGCGAGCCTGTGCCGAACCGCAGTTGCGCCGGCGACAACGGGCGCCCATCGAGTTCGACGTGCACACCGTGCTGCTGCTCGCCGTCAAGCACCAGCGGCGCGCGTTGATCCCCCGCATGCGCCTGCGGATTGCGGCGAAACCCGAGGTGCGCGGTGACCGTCGTCGCGTCCGGGTCAAGGTCGAACTCGAGTTCGAGCGTATCGACCAGGAAGGCCGGCGGCCTGTAGTCGACGCGACGCTTGACCGGGGAAGCGTTGTCGCGGGGAAGCACGGGCGCCTGACCCTAGTCCGTCCGGACTATTTGACTTCGATCAGTTCGACGTCAAAGATCAGCGTTGCATTGGGCGGTATCACGCCACCGGCGCCACGCTCACCATAGCCGTACGACGGCGGAATGATCAGTGTGCGCTGGCCACCTTCCTTCATGCCCACGACGCCGTCGTCCCAGCCCTTGATGACCTTGCCGCCTCCCAGAAAAAACCCGAAGGGCACCTGGCGGTCGCGGGAGCTGTCGAACTTGATTCCCTTGCTGTCGGGCTTGGACGTGTCATACAGCCACCCCGTGTAGTGCACGATCACGGGCTTGCCGGACACAGCTTCTTTACCAACACCTTGTTTTACATCAATTTTCTTCAATTCAGTGGGCATGGCATCCAACTTGCTTATTCCTTGCGTAGATGAAGATGCAGGCGCGGTCTGGGCGGCACTGGTACCGGCAACGGCCGTAACGAACGCCGCCAGAGCAACGACGGAAAATAGCTGGGCAACAGGTCGAAATGCAACGGCCCGGGTTGCCGGTGTCACCAAAGGCATGTGCAGATTCATGATTTCCCTGTGTGGATGGGGGGCGCTCAAGCGACCAATCAAGCGCCTCGTGGATGTGGCCGGATATGCGATTTTAGCCGACCGGTGCGCAATTTTTGCGCCACCGTATGATTTGAGCTATAAATGAAGGTTCCCCTGAATGCAGCGAAGTTCCGGTGCCACTCGCGCTGCGGGCATCGGCGCGGCCCACCGCCCGACCTGCGGCATGGGATTGACAGCGAGGTTCGATGTTCGGTTTCCTGACCCCGGGTACCAAGGACGCAGCGGATCCGCTGGTATCCGCCAAATCCATTGCGGCCTGGCTGCGCCAATTGCCGGCGCAGGACGTGATTGGCCGTCAGCAGCAGGTGATGCGCGCCTTCGACGGCATGCGCCAGTCGCGCAAGCCGGTCGACCTGGCCCGGGTGCAGGCCATCGAATTCCTCGACGCGGCGCTGGGCGCCGATCGGCGCCAGCTGATCAAGCAATATGTCGAGAATCACGACAGCGCGCCCAAGCTCGCGGAACGTATCTGGCAGGCCATCTACGACCTGTCGCAGGGCTTCATCTTTGCCTACCAGACGGCGCTCGAAGAGGCGTTGCGGCAAAGCGGCAATGCGCGCTGGAAGCCGCTCGCGCCGCTGCTCTTTGCGCGACTCGTGCACTACTTCGGCACCGACGCCAAGCTGCGCGTGTTTCGTTACGAGCGCTGGATTCCCGGCAAGTGGATGGAAATGCATCGCGTGTACATGCGCGCCTCCGAATTGGGGGTCGATCGCCTTCCTACGGTGCTGTCCAGCGCGGGTCCCAACGCCACGCCGTGGACCCTGGAGCAGGAATATCTCTACGTGCTGCTGATCCACCAGCTCAACACCGGCAACATGTCGCCACCGCAGCTCGACTGGGCAATGTCGCAGTTGCGCGCATGGAGCCGGCGCCTGCAGATGGACAGCGTGCCGCGTTCACCCGAAGGCTTCTTCGTCGACATCGCGGGCAAGACGGGTCTCGCGCGGCGTACCGGCAACGATTCCGGATCCATGCTGCGCTACCTTGACACCACGCCGCTGGCCGACCAGCTCGAGCGCGCCACCGCGGCGCTGCGACAGGCCGAGAACACCGACCAGGGACCAGCCGGTCCCATCAACCAGTTGCGCATTGCCATCCTCGAAAAGGTCAGTCCGTCGGTGTCGCCCAACCTCAATGCCGAGTTGCGGCGCGACCCGCGGATCGCGTGCGCTGTCGCGGCCAAGGTCCGCATCGGGCTCTCGCGCATCTCGCACGAGCTGATGCAAACGGATGGCGACATTTCGGCCGAGCCGGTGGCCGGGTCCGAGCAGATCGAGGTATATGCAGTTTCCGACGCAACGCGGATGAAGCGCCGCGTTCCCGACGAACACGATTCACTCGCGGCCAGCCTGTCGTCGTTCTCCGATCCGATGTGGCAGGTCAAGGATCGAAGCATTGCCGGCTTGCGGATCGCGGCGTCGGGTGGCATTGGCCAGGCGCTGGCGCTGGGGGCGCTGGTGGCCGTGCGCCAATCCGATCTCACCGATTGGGTGCTGGGCGTCGTGCGTAGGTTGAACAAGGTCAGCAACGACGAGGTCGAGGCCGGCATGTCGATCATCGCCGACCGCATGGTACCCGTCACGCTGCATGCGGTGCGCCAGCCCAAGGACGACATGGGCTTCGTCATCGACGGCATCGATGTGTCCACCATCGGCGCGCGCTTTCACGGCCTCTATCTGCCACCGCCGTCGCGGCCCGACAAGCCGCTGGCGGTGAAGACGCTGATCGTGCCCACGCAGGAATACTCGGAAGGCCGTAACGTCATCCTCACCACCGGGCGCTCGGTCTACACCGTTGCGTTGCGGCAACTGGTCGAGCAGCGCGCCGACTGGAGTTGGGCCACCATCCAGATCGTCGAGAAGAAAAGCCGCGTGTAGCGTGACGCCGCGCAACGCAACGCAACGCTACTTAACGTTCCTGTAGGCGAGGCTTCAGCCTCGCAGGATCAATGCGGCGTATTACTCGCGAGGCTGACGCCTCGCCTACAGGTCAACCGTAACTCGTCAATCTGTCGGGCGAAACTTCAACTCCAGCGTGCGCTGGAACAATTCTGCGCGCTCCGGTCGCGGCAATGGTGATGACTTCAATATCGCCCGCTGCACCGCATCGTCGTAGGCGCGCGAGCCGCTCGACTTGCGCAGCGTGGCCTCGATGATTTCGCCGGTGGGCAGCTGCACCACGTCGAAGATGGCGGTGGGATTGCCCGCGAGCTCCGCCGGCACGATCACGTTGCCCTTCACCTTGGCCTGGATGCGACTGACCCAGTCGGCCTTGGCACGGGCCAGGGCCGACGCCTCGGCGGCCTCGCGCGCCTGGTTCTGCGCATCCTTCTCGGCTTGCACGCGGGCCTTCGCTTCGCGCTCGGCCTGCGCCCGCAGCGCGTCCGTTTCTTTCTGCTGGCGCTCGCGTGCATCGGCCACGCGTTTCTCATCCTGCTTGCGCCTTTCCTCGAGCTTGCGCTTGTCGTCGGCCTCCTTGGCGTCGTGCACCTTCTTGTCTGCTTCCTTGCGCTCCGCGTCGGCTTTTTTCCTGCGCTCGTCTTCCTGCCTGGCCTTGAGCGCGATCTCGGCGGCGCGCGGGTCTGCGCGCTCGACCTTGGGTACCGGTACCGGCACCGGCACGGCCTTGGGCGCGGGCTGGGGCACCGGCACGGGCGGCGGCGGCGCGGGCGTGGGGGGCGGCGTGATGGGAGGTGGCGTGACGGGAGGCGGCTCCGGGACCGCTGGTGCCGGCTCGGCTACGGCCGTGCGCACGGGCGGCGCATAAAGCTCCGCCGTAACGGCCTGCGGCGCGCGATTTTGCCAGGTAACGGAAAAGACCATGACCGCGAGGAACCCGAGCTGCACGGCAACAGCAAGCACCAATGCCCACCACTTACCCTTGATCTTGCGGGGCGCCCGCGGGCGGTCGGAGCGAACCATGGCCTGCCCTAGCCAGCGGGCGGTTTCGCCAGCAGGCCGACCTTGCGCACGCCATTGCGTTGCAGCAGGTCGAGCAGGCCCAGCACATCGTCGCAGCGCGCGCCCTTGTCGGCGGCGATGACCACCGGCTGTTCCTGCTTGCCCTGCTTGGCCAACACCCGCAGCACCAGTTCCTCGCGGGAGACGCGGGCGGCGGGCACGTTGGTCGATTGGTCGCGCAACCACACCGTCTGGTCGGTACGCAGCGTCACTTCGAGCGGCTGCACGGGTGCTGTGAGCTTGGTGCCGACTGATGGCAGTTCGATTTCGCCGGGACTGACGAGCGGCGCCGTCACCATGAAGATGACGAGCAGCACCAGCATCACGTCGATGTACGGCACGACATTGATCTGGTTGATGGCTTTGCGGGGACGGCGCATGGCGGCTTCGCGCGATCGTCAGTTCTGCCGCTGCAGGATGTTGGAGAACTCCTCGATGAATGTCTCGTAGCGCGTGGCCAGCCGATCGACGTCGTGCGTGTAGCGGTTGTAACCAATCACGGCGGGGATGGCGGCAAAGAGGCCGATCGCCGTGGCGATCAGCGCCTCGGCGATGCCGGGCGCCACGTTGGCGAGCGTGGCCGAGCTCACGTTGGCGAGGCCGCGAAACGCATTCATGATGCCCCACACGGTGCCGAAGAGACCGATGTACGGCGAGACCGAACCCACG
>JANMCS010000546.1:0-13426 GCA_031361405.1 Betaproteobacteria bacterium | reverse complement strand
TTCGGCCCAGGCCCGGGCGCCTTGGGCGTCTTGTCCGAGGCACCCTGGTTCTTGCCCGAAACCCCGCGACCTCCGAATGATGCCGCGCGGGGCGGGCGACTTTGAGCCGCGTGTTCCCGGCGCGTGCGGCAAAAAAAGCTGGGGTCGTGGGTTGACCCCTCTTTTTTTTGCCTTTCACGCGCCCGAACACACGCTTTGCGGCGATGGAGCCCGCCCCGCGCGGCCCACCGCTCGCCGCGGCTACGCTGAATAGCAAATGGCTCGCGACAAACAAGCGAGGCTGAAGCCTCGCCTACAGGGGCACCCGAATCGCCTTACTACAGTCTCCTCGGGTCAATAATACGGCTTGCGCTCGAGATGCCGGATACGCCGTTCCAGTTCGAAAATGTCGCGTGATTGGCCCAGATAGGCTTCACGCTCGCGGACCTGCTGCTGGTACATCCAGCGTTCCAGGCCGGCCAGCCAGCGCTGGCGCAGGGACGGGGCGGCCTCGAGGGGACCCGAAAGCGAGGTCGGCGCGACGGGGGGTCGGTTATTCGTGTTCGACGGCAGATCGTCAAAAAACGCCGTTTGGGCGAGCTTGACGACGACATCCATGAAGCCGTTTTCGGCAAAGGGACGGTTCCGGTAATGCATGATCGACTCTCCGGTAAGCCTTGTGGGCGGGGGCGTACGTTTATGGTGCAACGCACCATGACAACATAGGTTCACTACTGGAAAACATCCAATCATTCATTTGAATCAATGCGATCTGTTTGACTTATATGACAATAATGTAATATTGCAACGCAGCATTTGAGGTATAATACGCCGCAGGGGGGAGATCCTAGGGAGTCGCATGGAGCTCTACCAGTTACGCAGTTTTGCTGCCGTGGCCGAAGTGGGTCAACTCACCCGCGCGGCCGAGCAGTTGCACGTCAGCCAGCCCGCAGTGAGCGCCCAGATCAAGGCGCTCGAGGACGAATTGGGCGTGGCCCTGTTCGATCGTGTGTCGAGCGGCATGGTTCTCACCACGGCCGGTCGCCGGCTGTTGCCCGAAGCGAGGAAGGTGATGTCGGCCGCGCAGACGCTGCGCAGTCGCGCCCGCGGCCTCGCCAATGCGGTCGCGGGGCGGGTTCGCGTGGGCGCCGTATCGGACCCCGAATTTACGCGCGTCGGCGATTTCCTGGCCAACGCGCTGGACGCGCATCCAATGCTCGAGATCGAGGTCCATCACGAGGTATCCGGCGCGGCCTTCGCCAAGGTGCGCGACGCCGCGCTGGACGCGAGCTTCTATTACGGCAGCCTGGCGCACGCCGATGTCGTCGGCATGCCGCTGGTGGATTTCGCCTACCGGATCGTGGCCCCTGCCGCCTGGCGCGACGCCGTGGCCACCGCCGACTGGAACACCATCGTGACGATGCCGTGGATCATGACGCCGCAGATCAGCACGTTGTCCACGCTCGCCGACGATTTGTTCGCGACGCGGGGCAGCTCGCCCGTGCGCCGCGTCGAGGCCGACAACGAAGCCATCATCCGCTCGCTGGTCGTCGCAGGTCTTGGCGTGGCGCTCATGCGCGAGGACCTGGCGCTCGACGCGGCGGCCGCCGGCGATGTCGCACTGTGGGCCGGCGTGCGCCTGCCGACCACGTTGCAGTTCATCCATCGCGCCGACCGCATCGATGATCCCGAGATCCGCGCGCTACGCGACGTGCTGGCGCGTGTGTTCGACCTGTCCGAAGTCGCCGCCACGCCGCTGACCTGAGTCCACGCTGGCGCCAGTCGCCAGCGCCGCCACCTGCCCGACCACGATGATGGCCGGGCTCGCCAGGCCGGCTGCTTCCGCAGCGGCGGGCCAATCTGCAAGGGTCGAGACGATGGCCGCCTGTTCGGGCCGGGTGGCGTGCGCGATCACGGCCACCGGCATCGACGGCGGCATGTCCGCAGCGATCAGCGCGGACTGCAACTCCTCGGCGCGGCGCATGCCCATGTAGATCACCAGCGTGAGCCCCGTGCGCACCAGTGCAGCCCAATCGGGCTCCACTTCACCATCGGCCGCGTGGCCGGTGACCAACGCCACGCCGTGCGCATGCATCCGATGCGTGACCGGAATGCCGATCGCAGCGGCGGCAGCGAGGCCCGACGTGAGGCCGCAAACAATGTCGACACCGATGCCAGCGTCGCGCAGCGTCGCCGCCTCCTCGCCGCCCCGTCCAAACACAAACGGATCGCCACCTTTCAGCCGCACCACCGCGTGACCGGCGCGCGCTTCGCGAATCAGCAACTGCTCGATGAACGCCTGCGGCGTCGAGGCGCAGCCGCCGCGCTTGCCCACTGGAATCAGGCGTGCCTGTGGCCCGGCATACGCCAGCACCGCAGTGGAGACGAGGTCGTCGTAGAGCACCACGTCCGCGTCGCGCAACACGCGCACCGCCTTCAGCGTCAACAGTTCGGGGTCGCCCGGACCTGCGCCGACAAGCGTTACCCGTCCCATGATTTTCATGCCGCGACCCCCGCCGTCAGTCGTGCCGTGTCGATCAGCGCGCGCACTTCGGGCAGGCAGGAGCCGCATCCGGTACCGCATTTGAGGTTGGACTGCACTGCGGCCAGCACCGCGCTGGGGGGACCCGCGCACTTGGTGATCGCTGCGCGCAATTCCGTTTCCGCCACCCCGTGGCAACTGCACACCACACGGCCGCGCGTGCGATATCCCGCCGGCGCGCCGCCCGACGGCACCAGCAATTGCGCGCGCATCGCCGACACGTCCTGCCCCGTGGTCAGCCAATCGCGCAGCCATGCTTCGGCGGCAATGTCGCCGGCCAGGCGCACGGCCATGAGCCGCGCGTCGACAATCCGCATGCGGCGCGCGATGGCGCGGCGCGGATCGTCGTAGCGCACCACATCGGCGGCATCCAGCTCGAACAATCGGTCGATGGCGGCGATCACCTCCGGTGCCACCGGTACGGCAGCGGCGGCACGCAGGAACACGCCGCCACGCTCACCGCCCACCAGCACGAGGCTGGCGTAATCGAAATGCCGGGCCAGCGCGCGCACGCCATCGCGCAGCGCGATCAGCCCGGCCTCATCATCCGGAAAACCGAAGGCGGCGAATTTCCACGGCAAGTCGAGCTTGGCAATGCGCACGGCCGCGTGCTTCAACTCGGGCTGCTTCGACGTCGGGCAGAAGGCCTTGGCGGTCACTGCGTTGATGCCCGTGCTGTCGCGGCCGGCGAGCGTGGCGCTGCCCCAGTGCATCGGCAGGTACGCGGTACCGGGTTTGCCCATCGTGCTGATCGCCACCGGTACCACGACGGCGCCGCGCCGCGACTCGATGCGCACGAGGTCGCCGGTGAGGAGCCCACGGCGCAGCGCGTCGGCGCCATTCAACTCCACCGCGGGCTCCGGTGCATGCGCGAAAAGTGTGGCCAGCGTGCCGGTGCGACTCATCCCGTGCCATTGATCGCGCAGGCGCCCGGTGTTGAGCCGGAATGGATAGCGCGCATCGACACGCTCCGCCACCGGGGCATATTTCGCCGGCGCGAAGCGCGCGCGGCCATCGGGCGTGGCGAACACATGATCTTCATACAGGCGCGCCTTGCCTGACGTTGCACCCGCCGGATACGGCCACTGCTGCGGTCCTTCAGCATCCAGCCGGGCATGCGACAACCCGGTGATGTCGAGGTCGCGGCCGCCAGTGGTGATGGAGTGCTCGGCAAAAATATCGGCGCTCGACGTAAATGGAAACAACGTCGGCAGGTCCGGCCGCAGCCGCGCTTCCAGGCACTGCGCGAACGCGACCGTAATCGCCCAATCGGCGCGGGCTTCACCCGGCGCCGCCAGTGCCGCGCGTACGCGCGAAATACGCCGCTCGGAATTGGTGACGGTGCCGTCCTTTTCGCCCCAGCTGGTCGCCGGCAGCAGCACGTCCGCGAAGGCCGCGGTTTCTGTCGTCGCATACGCTTCCTGCAGCACCACCAGTTCGGCGCGGGCGAGCCCAGCCCGCACGGTCGCCTGGTCGGGCATCGACTGCGCCGGATTCGTGCAGGCGATCCACACCATCTTCACCGTGCCCGCCGCGAGCGCATCAAAGAGCTCGACGGCGGTCAAGCCCGGCTGCGCGGGCACGGACGACAGTCCCCACAACCGCGCCACTTCCGCGCGATGCTCCGCGTTGTCGAGATCGCGATGCCCCGAAAGCAGATTGGCCAGACCGCCCACCTCACGGCCGCCCATCGCATTGGGCTGGCCGGTCAGCGAGAACGGACCCGCGCCGGGCGCGCCGATCTGGCCGGTGGCGAGATGGAGGTTGACCAACGCGGCATTCTTGGCCGTGCCGGCCGACGACTGGTTCAGCCCCTGGCAATACAGCGAGAGCGTGGGGCCTTCGGCAAACCAGCGTGCCGCGGTGACGAGATCGGCTTCTGCAATGCCGCAGATTTCGGCGGCAATGCGCGGCGTCATTTCGCGCACCACGTCCTTCAGCGCGTCGAAACCCTTGGTGTGGTCACGAATGAAGTCGCGCGCGATCGCGTCGTCCCACAGCAGGTGATGCAGCATGCCGTGGAACAGCGCGACGTCGGTGCCGGGTTCGATGGCGAGGTGCAGATCGGCCATCGCTGCGGTGGCGGTGCGGCGCGGATCGACGACGATCATCTTCTGCTGCGGCAGGCGCGCGCGCGCGGCCTCGATGCGGCGGAACAGGATCGGATGCGCCCATGCGGTATTGGAGCCCACAATGAACAGACATCGGGCGTGGTCGATGTCGTCGTAGCACGCCGGCGGCGCGTCGGCGCCGAGGGTCTGCTTGTATCCGGCAACCGCGCTCGACATGCACAGCCGCGAATTGGTGTCGATGTTGTTGGTGCCGATGAGGCCCTTGGCCAACTTGTTGAAGACGTAGTAGTCCTCGGTCAGCAGCTGGCCAGACACGTAGAAGGCCACGCTGTCGGGACCATGCTCGCGAATGCACGCCGCGAAACGGTCGGCGAGGTCATCGAGCATGGCGTCCCACGCGACGGGCTCGGGCGGTGCCGAACGCTCGGCTCGCCGCAGCGGTTGCAACAACCGCGCGCCGGCGAGTGCAGGGGTTGCGGTGAGATGCAAGGTGCGGCCCTTGGTGCACAGCTGCCCGAAATTGGCCGGATGGTCGGGATCGCCGCGCACACCGGTGATCGCACCGACCGCGTGCTCGACGATGACCCCGCAGCCGACGCCGCAATAGGGGCAGGTGGAGCGCGTCTCGGCCATGCGATCAATCCAGCGCGACGAAGACCGTACCGTCTTCCACCCGCACGGCAAACGTCTGGGCGCAGCCGACATCGGGTGCCACGGCTTCGCCGTCGATCAACGCGATCGACCAGTTGTGCAGCGGACACGCGACCCGGTCGCCGTAGACGATGCCCTGTGACAACGGTCCCCCCTTGTGCGGACAGCGGTCGATGATGGCGAACACCCGCTCCTCCGCACAGCGAAAGAGTGCGACATCGCCATTCGGGTGTCCCGGACGCGCGATCACCCGCGCACCGGCCAGCGGAATGTCGGCCAGCGCACAGATTTCGATGAAGGTCGCATTGCTCGCACTCGGCGGCAGTGGGGACGCGCCGTCGGCAACGCGGATCAGCGGCGTGATAGTTGCGCTCATCTCAGTGGGCCAGGGCAACGGGCTCGAACTGCCGGACATCGACGCGGGCTTCCTGCATCTGATGCCAGGGATCGGGCTCGCCATCGAGCGTGAACTGCAGGCGCTCCCACAGCGCCACGCGCTTGGCCGCGTCGTCCAGCATCTGCTTCCTGACGTAGTCGAGGCCGACGCGCGCGACGTAATGTACGGTGCGCTCGAGATACCAGGCTTCCTCGCGATAGAGCTGCAGGAACGCGCCGCTGTATTCCAGCACCTCCTCCGGCGTCTTCACCTTGACCAGGAATTGCGCGACCTCGGTCTTGATGCCGCCGTTGCCGCCAACATAGATCTCCCACCCCGACTCGACGCCGATCACGCCGACGTCCTTGATGCCGGATTCGGCGCAGTTGCGCGGACATCCCGACACGGCAAGCTTGACCTTGTGCGGCGCATACATCCGCCACAGCGCGCGCTCGAGCGACTGCCCCATCCCGGTGGAGTCCTGCGTGCCGAAGCGGCACCACTCGCTGCCCACGCAGGTCTTCACCGTGCGCAAGGCCTTCGCATAGGCGTGGCCCGACGGCATGTCGAGGTCCTTCCATACGGCCGGCAGATCCGCCTTCTTGATGCCGAGCAGGTCGATGCGCTGGCCGCCGGTGACCTTGACCGTGCGCACGTTGTACTTGTCGACGACGTCCGCGATCCGGCGCAGTTCCGACGCGTTGGTCTCGCCCCCCCACATCCGCGGGATCACCGAGTAGGTTCCATCCTTCTGGATGTTGGCGTGCGCGCGCTCGTTGATGAAGCGCGATTGCGGATCGTCGACGGCTTCCTTCGGCCACGTCGACAGCAGGTAATAGTTGAGCGCGGGCCGGCACGTGGCACAGCCGTTGGGCGTGCGCCACTCCAGGAACTGCATCGTGTCGGGGATGGAGATCAGGTGGTTCTTGCGAATGGCGTCGCGCACTTCCTGGTGGTTGCGGTCGGTACAGCCGCACACCGACTTCAATTTGGTCGGCGTCGAATAGTCGGCGCCTGCAGTGGCCATCAGCAATTGCTCCACCAGGCCGGTGCAGGAGCCGCACGACGACGATGCCTTGGTGTGCTTGCGCACATCGTCCAGCGTGAAGAGCCCCTTCTCCTTGATCGACTTCACGATTGTGCCCTTGCACACGCCGTTGCAGCCGCACACTTCGGCATCATCAGCCATTGACAGCGCGCGCGACTGACCCTGATGGCCCGTGTCGCCCAGGTTGGCCTCGCCGAACATCAGGCGATCGCGGATCTCAGCCACGTTACGGCCGTCGCGCACCAGGCGGAAGTACCACGCGCCGTCGGTGGTGTCGCCGATCAGCACGCCGCCCACCAGCTTGTCGTTGCGGATCACGAGTTTCTTGTAGATGCCGCTGCCCGGATCGGCGAGCACGATTTCCTCGGTATCCGCGCCCCCGGTGAAGTCGCCGGCGGAAAAGAGATCGACACCGGTGACCTTGAGCTTGGTGGAAACCTGCGACCCGCCGTAGCGCGCGATGCCGTGACCGGCGAGGTGATTGGCACAGACCTTGGCCATTTCGAACAGCGGCGCCACCAGGCCATAGGTCAGCCCGCGATGTGCCACGCATTCGCCGATGGCGTAGATGCGCGGATCAAACGTCTGCAACGTATCGTTGACCACGATGCCGCGTTCGCAATGCAGGCCCGACGCCTTGGCGAGATCCGCGTTGGGGCGGATGCCCACCGCCATCACCACCAGGTCCGCCGGCAGCACTTCGCCCGAGGCGAGTTCGACACTGGCCACGCGCCCTGCGGGACCGGCCACGAGTGCCTGCGTCTTCGCTTCAAGCCTGAACGCAAGGCCCTTGGCTTCCAGCGATTGTTGCAGCATGCCCGCCGCCGTGCGGTCGAGCTGGCGCTCCATCAGCCAGGGCATCAGGTGCACGACCGTCACGTCCATTCCACGCAGCTTGAGACCATTGGCGGCTTCGAGACCGAGCAGGCCGCCACCGATCACCACCGCATGGCGATAGGTGGTGGCGGCCGCGATCATCGCCTCGGTATCGGCGATATCGCGATAGGTGATGACGCCCGGCAGCGTGTTGCCGGGAATCGGCAGGATGAACGGATTGGAACCGGTGGCAATCAGCAGCCGGTCGTAGGATTCGCGCATGCTGTCGGCAGTTTCGACGATGCGGCGCGCGCGGTCGATGCGGGTGACCGTCTTGCCGGTGTGCAGCGTGATGCCGTTTTCCTCGTACCAGGCGCGGGTGTTGACCACGATCTGCTCGACGGTCTGTTCGCCGGCAAGCACCGGCGACAGCAGGATGCGGTTGTAGTTGGGGTGCGGCTCGGCGCCGAAGACCGTGATGGCGTAGGCCTCGGGGGCGAGCTCCAGCAGCTCCTCGACGGTGCGCATGCCCGCCATGCCGTTGCCGACGACGACGAGCTTCTGCTTCACGATGGGCACGCGTGCGTTCATGGTCGAGTGCTCACGGGCGATACGTGTAGGCGAGGCTTCAGCCACGCTCGGCGCTGCGCGAGGCTGAAGCCTCGCCTACAGGGAATCACATGTGCGTTCACGCTGCGGCCTCGACGTGCGCCTGCCGGCGGTAGAGGAAATCGAGTACGGCAGTGCGGTAGTGGTGATACTGCGGGTTTTCGCCAAGCGCCACACGATCGCGCGGCCGCGGCAAATCGACATCGACGATTTCGCCGATGGTCGCGGCGGGACCATTAGTCATCATCACGATCCGGTCGGCCAGCAGCACCGCTTCGTCCACGTCGTGGGTGACCATCAGCACCGTGCTGCCGGCGGCCTGCACGATCTTCATCAGCTCGTCCTGCAGCCGCGCCCGCGTCAGCGCATCCAGCGCGCCGAACGGTTCGTCGAGCAGCAGCACCTTGGGTTGCATGGCCAGCGCGCGCGCAATGCCCACACGCTGCTTCATGCCGCCCGAGATTTCGTTGGGAAATTTGAATTCGGCGTGCGTCAGGCCGACCAGCGTGATGGCCTCGTGCGTGCGCCGCTTGAGGTCCGCCTTCTTCTCGGTGGCGCCGAACACGCGCTCCACCGCGAGATAGACATTTTCGAAACACGTGAGCCAAGGCAGCAGCGAGTGGTTCTGAAACACGACGCCACGATCGGGGCCGGGACCCGCGATCTCGCGGCCCGCGCACAGCATCACGCCCGTGGTCGGCTCAAGCAGTCCCGCCACCAGGTTGAGCAGCGTGGACTTGCCGCAGCCGGAGTGCCCGATCAGCGCGATGAACTGGCCCTTGCGCACCGTCAGGTCGATATCGCGCAGCGCCACGAAGGGACCGCGCTTCGTCTTGAAGGTCATGCCAACGTCTTCGACGTGGACGTATTCGTCCGTGCCGCCTTTGCGTTGCGTGTGCGACCGGGGCATGCTGGTGTAATTGTCGGACATGATGGCTCCGGTCATTCGTGCGAAAAGCGCCGGCCCAGCAGGATCAGCAGCTGTTCCAGCAACAGGCCCACCATGCCCACGACAAAGATCGCGATGATGATGTGCTCGACATTGAGGTTGTTCCATTCGTCCCACACCCAGAAGCCGATGCCGACGCCGCCGGTGAGCATCTCGGCCGCGACGATCACGAGCCACGCCACGCCGATCGCCAGGCGCACGCCGGTCAACATGTACGGCAGCACAGCGGGAAACAGGATGCGCGTGGCCACCTTCCACTCGGACAGGTTGAGCACGCGCGCCACGTTGAGGTAGTCCTGCGGCACGCGCTGCACGCCTACTGCGGTGTTGATCACCATCGGCCAGATGCTGGAAATGAAGATGACCCACGCGGCGGCCGGATTGGCGGCCTTGAACACCATGAGACCGATCGGCAGCCACGCCAGCGGCGACACCGGGCGCAGGAGGCTGATGATCGGTGCGGCCATCGCGTTGGCGAACTTGAAGCGCCCGAGGATGAAACCGAGCGGAATGCCGACCAGCGCCGCCAGGCCGAAGCCCACACCCACGCGGCCGAGGGAGGCGAGGATGTTCCAGCCGATGCCCTGGTCGTTGGGGCCCTTGCGGTAAAACGGATCGCTGAACACCTTCACCGCCGAGTGAAACGTCTTGATCGGCGACGGCAGTTGCGGCGACGTCATCGACACCAGCGCCCACAGGCCGATGAAGAGCGCGATGCCAAAGAGAGGCGGCAGGATTTCGAGCAGCACGCCGCGCACGCGTTCCCGCCGCAACTCGGCAGCGAGCCAGGCGGCGGCGCGCGCGGCAGATTCCTGCGCTTCGACCTCCGCGAGCTGGGCCGCGGTCGTGGCGGCCGCGAGGGCGTGCGGTGCATTCGCCGCCACGGGCAGTTGCACGACATCCGCAGTGGGCGGGCTCATGGTGCCGGTCATGGGCGCAAGGGAAATGGCAGTCATCGCGCGGCTCCCGTTCATGCCTTGATCTTGAAACCGGCAGCGTAGGCCTTGGGATTCTTGCCGTCCCAGACCACGCCATCGATCATCCTGGCGGTACGCATCACGTCCTTGGGCACCGGTGTCTTGCTCAGTGCGGCCGCCTGCTAGGACAGCTCGATCTGGTTGACCTTCTGCGCGATGGCCAGGTAGTCGGGGTCTTCCTTGAGCAAGCCCCAGCCCTTGTGCTGCGAGAGGAACCACACGCCGTCGGACAGGTACGGGAAGTTGACGGCGCCGTCGTTGTAGAACTTCATGTAGTCGGGGTCCTTCCAGACCCGGCCGATGCCGTTGTCGTAGTTGCCCTCGAGGCGCTGGTCGATCACGTCGACCGGGCAATTGACGTACGACTTGGCGGCGATGATCTCCGACACCTTCTTGCGGTTGGCCATGACGTCGATGTACTTCGACGCATCGAGGATCGCCGCGATCATCGCGCGTGACGTGTTCGGATTCTTCCGCATGAACTCGGCGGTGGTGCCGAGCGTCTTCTCCGGATGGTCCTTCCACACGCCCTGCGTGGTTTCGGCGGTGAAGCCGATCTTGTCGTAGATCGCGCGGTTATTCCACGGCTCGCCGACGCAGTAACCGTCCATGTTGCCGATGCGCATGTTGGCCACCATTTGCGGCGGCGGCACAGTGATCGTCTTGACGTCCGAGATGGGATTGATGCCATGGGTGGCCAGCCAGTAGTAGATCCACATCGCGTGCGTGCCGGTGGGAAACGTCTGCGCAAACGTGTACTCACGCTTCTCCTTGTCGATCAGCGCCTTCAACTTCGGCCCGTCGATCGCGCCCTTGTCCTTCAGCTGGTTGGAAAGCGTGATCGCCTGGCCGTTGTAATTGAGGTTCATCAGCACGGCCATGTCCTTCTTCGGCCCGCCCACGCCCATCTGCACGCCGTAGATGAGGCCATAGAGCACATGCGCTGCATCGAGTTCGCCGTTGACCAGCTTGTCGCGCACCGCGGCCCACGATGCCTCCTTGCTCGGCACGATCCTGATGCCGTACTTCTTGTCGAAGCCCATCTCCGCGGCGATCACCACCGACGCGCAATCGGTCAGCGGAATGAAGCCGATCTTCACTTCCGTCTTTTCCGGCGCGTCCGAGCCCTGCGCCCAGGCCCCGGCGCGAATGGCCGGGTCGACGAGCGACATCAGCGCACCCGCCGCTGATGCGCCGAGAAGGCGGCGCCGCGAACTGAAGATGCGAAACGGTGCGGGCACGGCGACCACAGGTGTGGCGCTGTTGCCGGCGGGCGGAGTGGAGTCGGGCATGGCGTGTCCTTGTTGATCATCGAAGCAATCCGGAAAACAAAAACGGCGCTGGTGCCGGTATCACGCTCATTTGCGCGACACCACACTCAACGCCGTTGTTCGATCGCGGCACCGCCGTTGGCGCCGAGAAGGAAGGACCGTTACCGCGACTTCAGTCCTCGCCTTCTCCTTAGCGAGATCCATGCCACAAGTTGTGCAATGCGATAAAGCACGGATTCATCTATGTTTTTCAAGTCTTCTCCCGTCCGGATGGGGACGCCGGAGTTCCGCAATTCGCACCAGCCAAGTGCGATTGCGCGTGCATTGCACCAAGCCGTCGCATGGGAATCATCCGAGCATGTCCGTGACGTCGATGATCTGCTGGGCCACATCGAGCAGCTTGCGATTGCGATCCATCGCGAGCTTCCGCATGAGCCGGAAGGCGTCGTCCTCGGCGATGCCTTTCTGCTGCATCAGGATGCCCTTGGCGCGCTCGACCACCTTGCGCTCGGCCAACCGCTCGTTCACGGAGTGGAGTTCGTCGCGCAACGCGCGGTCCTGCTCGAAGCGCGCGACCGCGACGTCGAGAATGGGCTGCAGGCGGTCCGGCTGCATGCCTGCCACGATGTAGGCAGACACCCCCGCCTTCAGTGCCGCCTGGATCGTGGCGTTGGCGCGATCTTCGGTGAACAGCACGATCGGCCGCGGCTGGCGGGCGCTGACGAACGACAGTTGCTCTAGCGTGTCGCGCGTGGGCGAATCGGAATCGATGATGATGACGTCCGGCTGCTCGATGGCCACGCGATCGAGCAGCGCCGCTGCCGCCATCGCGACTTCGATGACGTCGTAGCCCGCGGCCTTCAGGCCTTCCTTGAGCGGACTGACATCCTTCGGGGCGTCGTCCACCAGCATGACGCGGAGCATCCGGTTGGGTTCTTCGCGTGGTTGATGCCCAGTTCCCAAGCAATCGGCGGGCCAGATTGCTGCGGCGCGCCAATTTCAGCAATTGCGTAGTAATTTTGTGTTTTTTTTAAATATATTGATCGTGAATGCATTCACCGCAACGATCCCGGCACCGTACTGGCGCACGCCGGCACCGTTAGCGTACGCTCGACCATTGTGGGTACCTTTTTCTTCCTGCTGGCGCTGGCCGCCGCCATTGCCTTCGCCTGGTGGCGCGGCCGCAAAAGTCCGCTGCATCGCGCGCTGCGCGCACGTTCCGTGCTCGATGCCGATGCGATTCGCGCCGAACTCGGACCGCAGCTCACGCTGGATCCGCAGACCACCCGCGACGTGCTGCGCGCAGCCGGCGAAGCGCTTGGCATCGATCCCGGACGCCTGCGGCTCATCGATCCGTTCGACGCGCTGTGGGACATGGATCCACAGGCCGGCTTTCACCAGCGCGCATCCTTCGAGACCTGGGTGCTGCGCCGCTACCCCGCGTTGCCACCGCTGACGAATGAGGCGACGCTTGCCAATCTGGTCGAAGCGCTGCAGCGCCAGCCGCTGGTGCGGCGCTGACCGCCGGCAGCGGAAGCGTCAGCGCCGTCCGGCGCTCAGCACGCCCTTGACGTCGCGCACGAGGCCCAGCGCGCGTTTCAGCGCGTCGAGACTGCGCACCTCAATCGTGAACGCCATCCGCGTGTGCAGGTTGCGCGTCAGCGTGTTGGCCGCGGTCACGTTGATCTTCTCGCGCGACAACACTTCGGAAATGTCGCGCAGCAACCCCTGCCGATCCATCGCCTCGATGATCACGTCGACGGCGAAGACCTCGTCACGCGGCGCGCCCCAATCGGCGTCGATGAGGCGCTCCGGTTGTGCCACGCGCATTCGCGTGACATTGCTGCAACTGGCGCGGTGAATCGTCACGCCCCTGCCGCGCGTGACGAAACCGACAATCGGGTCCGGCGGCGCCGGCTTGCAGCATCGCGCCAGCCCGGTCAACAACCGGTCGACGCCAACGACCAGGATGCCGCTGCCGGCACCCGCCGCCTTGCTCTGCCGCGTGGGCACCACGGGATCGTCGACCACCGGCGCGGCAAGCGGCTGCGCCACCGCCTGGATCGCGGACTGCACCTGCTTCGAATTGATGTCGTCGCGCGCGAAGGCCGCGAAGAATTCCTCGGTATCGTCGAA